>JACDEY010000114.1 GCA_013816105.1 Actinomycetota bacterium | reverse complement strand
GCCGTGGCGATGCAGCACGTGCAGTTCCATCCAGGTGTCCTCAGACTGCAAGTCGTCCCTCCTGTCCGTGGTCCGGTGCTCAGCAGCCCGAGCCTGACAGGGGGGACCTCGTTGTTGTCGACGAAACGAAAGAGCCCCCGGTCACCCCGAGGGCCTCTGTACTTTTCGTGATCAACTCTCTGGACTTACTCGTGCTCACTCGCACCCGGCGACGTACGCGCGGACCGTCTTGCGGTCGCGGCCGAGGTGGCGGGCGATGGCCGAGATCGACCACCCCTGGGCCCGAAGTGCCTGTGCCTCCACGTCTTCCTCCCGTGCCAACATCCCTGGGGGGCTCCTTCCGATCGGACGGCTTGGACACCGTCAGCATCGGGGGAGCCCCGATCCGTTTGGTGGATCCCGGGCCCGGGAGGTGGGGAATTTCAGTGAGCGGATCTGGGGAGTTTCAGATGAGCGCGGTCAATCTCCTGCCGGACGTGCTCTTGGGCGTCTCGTTGCGGAGCGTGCCGTCGATGAAGTGGAGAATCTTGCCATGCAGCACGATGAGTGCCGCGACCTGCGCCCGTATACATTGCGGCACCGTAGCATCGTCATGGAGGCGGCACAAGAACGGCATGCCGCCATCTCCGCGGCGTTAGAACAAGTGGCTCATGCCGACAAAGCGTACATACGTCAAGGCCCACTTCGATGTCTTGACGACGTCTAGCTGCCAGAGTGGGCAACTCTCAGCTCCAGCGACAGTCACGTCGTGGCTTCCCTCGATTGGTTGGTCGCAAGGAGGCACCTGAGCGGCGCTCCCTGGTCTCTTGCGGCTTCTGTCCCCGACAAGAGCCGGGTACCATGGTCTCCTCATGTGCGGAATCGTCGGTTACGCGGGTCCCGACGAGGCCCTTCCGATCCTGGTGGAGGGCCTTCGGCGGCTGGAGTATCGCGGTTACGACAGCGCGGGAGTGGCCGTCATGGACGGCGGGGTGAGGGTCGTGAAGCGGGCCGGGAAGCTATCTGAGCTCGAGGACGCGCTTCGCGACCACCAGACGCCGATCACAGGACGGACCGGCATGGCGCACACGCGGTGGGCCACGCACGGCGCGCCGACAGACCTGAACGCCCATCCGCACCTGGACTGCCGGGGGCGCATCGCAGTCATCCACAACGGCATCATCGAGAACTTCCAGTCTCTTCGCGACCGCCTGGCGAAGGCCGGACACCGGTTCATCTCGGAGACCGATACGGAGTGCGTGGCCCACCTGGTCGAGGAGGCGTACCGGGGCAACCTCGCCGACGCGGTCCGGGAGGCCGTGCGCCAGCTCACCGGCGCCTACGCGCTCGTCGTGACGTCCGCCGAGGAGCCGGACGTGATCGTGGGGGTCAAGGTCTCCTCACCCCTCATCGTTGGGCTCGGGAAGGGCGAGAACATGCTCGCCTCGGACATCCCGGCTGTGCTCCAGAAGACGAGGACCTTCGTGCCGCTCGCGGAGAACCAGGTCGTGGAGGTGCGTGCCGATGCCGTCCGCATCACGGACTTAGATGGCGCCGAGGTCCCGCTGTCGCCCATGGAGGTGGAATGGGACCTCGCCGCCGCCGAGAAGTCCGGATTCGCCGACTTCATGCTGAAGGAGATCCACGAGCAGCCCGTCGCGCTGCGAGACACCCTGCGCGGCCGGATCGACTCTCTGGGCCGGCTCAACCTGGACGACCTTCGGATGCGCGAGGACCAGATCCAGGACGTCCACAAGGTGTTCGTGGTGGCCTGTGGCACCGCGTTCCACGCAGGGCTCGTCGCGAAGTACGCCATCGAGCATTGGACGCGGCTGCCGGTCGAGATCGAGATCGCGAGCGAGTTCCGGTACCGGGACCCCGTGCTGGACGGTCACACGCTCACCCTCGGGGTTTCGCAGTCCGGGGAGACGATCGACACCCTGGAGGCCATCCGCCACGCCCGCCATCAGCAATCGCGCGTCATCGCCATCACGAACACCGTGGCATCGTCCATCGCCCGGGAGGCCGACGGCGTTCTCTACACGCACGCGGGGCCGGAACGTGCGGTGGCGGGGACGAAGACGTTCGTCACGCAGATGGTCGCCCTTTACCTCACCGCCCTGTACCTGGCGCAGGTGCGGGGGACGCTCTTCCCGGCCGAGATCTCCGATCACGTGGAGGAGATGCAGGGGCTGCCCGACCTGGTGAAGCGGGTGCTCTCCCTCGACGACCAGGTCCAGGCGCTGGCCGAGCGATACCAGCAGGCGCGAGATGTGCTGTTCATCGGCCGCCACACCGGGTATCCGGTCGCCCTCGAGGGGGCGCTGAAGCTGAAGGAGATCTCCTACATCCACGCGGAGGGGTATCCGGCCGGGGAGCTGAAGCACGGCCCGATCGCCCTGGTCGAGCCGGGCGTGCCGGTGGTCGCGATCGCGACCGAATGTCACGTCTACCAGAAGGTCCTGTCGAACATCCAGGAGGTCAAGGCGCGGGGCGCAGAGGTCATAGCGGTCGCAACCGAGGGGGATGTCGAGATCGGCCGGGTAGCCGACCACGTGTTGTACGTCCCTCGGACGCACGAGCTGTTCTCGCCGGTCGTCGTTACCGTGCCGCTCCAGATGCTCGCCTATCGGATCGGGAAGCTGCGAGGATGCGACGTCGATCAACCTCGAAACCTGGCGAAGAGCGTCACGGTCGAATGACGTGAAGGTGGTCGGCATCGGCGTCGACCTCGTCGATGTCGCTCGGGTCCAGCGCATCCTGGACCGGCAGCAGACCTTCGTTCAAAGAGTGTTCACGCCCGCGGAGATCGAGTACTGCGAGCGACAGGCCAGTCCCGCCGAGTCCTTCGCGGCCCGATGGGCCGCCCGAGAGGCCTGCCGGAAGTCCTTGGGAGGGATCCCCCGGATGCGGTGGCACGACGTCTGGGTGGATCGGGCTCCCACCGGTGCGCCGAGTATCGCCCTCGCGGGTTCCTCAGCGGCCCGGGCACGCGGGCTGGGCGTCGACCGGGTGATGCTGGCCCTCACCCACGAGCGACGGATGGCCGCGGCGTTCTGCGTCGCGGTGTCGGATTGATGCCCTTCGCGTCCATGACGAGCGGCCGCGGCTGATGCTTCCCGTCCTCACGCCGGCCGAGAGCGCCGCGCTGGATCGAGCCGGCGCCGAACGCGGACTGTCGGTAGACGCCCTCATGGAGGCGGCCGGCTGGGCGGTCGCACGAGCGACGGCGGACGTCGCCGGAGGGACCTACGGCCGCCGGGTCGTGGTGGTGTGCGGAAAGGGAAACAACGGAGGGGACGGCCTGGTGGCCGCTCGGTACCTGGACCGGTGGGGATGCCGCGTGGTCGCGGTGCTGGTCGTGCCCCGGAACCAGCTACGAGGACAGACGGTCACGAACCTGCGACGGTTCATCGGGCAGGGCGGCGTCTGCGTGCCCTATTCGGCCGAGCGCCTTGCCCGGGAGCTCGGGCGGGCCGACCTCGCGGTGGACGCCATCTTCGGGACTGGATTCTCCGGCGAGCCGTCGGGCGACATGGCGGCGGCCATCACCCTCCTCAACCGAGCGCAGGCCGGCGTCGTGGCGGTCGACGTTCCGTCCGGCGTGGAGGGTGAGACGGGCGCGATCCGAGGGGAGGCCGTCCAGGCGGAGCTCACCGTGACGTTCGGGACCTGGAAGCCGGGCCTGCTGTTCTCTCCAGGAGCCTCCCGCGCTGGAGAGGTCATCGTCGCCGACATCGGCTTCGACCGAGACATGATCGACACCGACCTGTGGCTCGTGGAGGCGAAGGACGTGGCTCGCCTGTTGCCGGATCGTCCCCCGGACGGCCACAAGCGGTCCTCGGGCGTGGTGCTCGTGGTGGCGGGTTCCAGGTCCATGACGGGCGCGGCCGCTCTGGCTGCGATGGCGGCCTATCGAGCGGGAGCCGGCCTCGTCACCCTCGCCGCGCCCGAGGGCATCGTCCCCGTGCTGGAGGCCGTCCTCACCGAGACGACCTTCCTGCCGCTCGCCCAGACCGAGGAGGGGACGATCTCGGCCGAGGCCTGGCCCTCGCTCGAGGGCCGCCTCCGGACGGTCGATGCGGTTGCCGCGGGGCCGGGGCTGACCACGAACGAGGCCACCAGCGGGGTGGTCCGCCGGCTGCTCGCCGAATCTCCGGCCCCCCTCGTCCTGGACGCGGACGGCCTCAACGCCTTCGCCGGACGCGACGAGGAGCTTCGGCGCCGGTCCGCCGACGTGGTGTTGACGCCGCATCTGGGCGAGTTCGAACGCCTCACCGGTGTCGCTTCCAAGGACGTGATGCAAGACCGAGTCGGCTACCTCCGGAAGGCCGCCGCCGCCTGGGACTGCACGGTGTTGCTCAAGGGCACCCGTACGCTGGTCGGCGAGCCGGGAGGCCGGATTAGGGTGAACCCGACGGGGTCCGCGGCGCTCTCGACGGGAGGGACGGGAGACGTCCTGACCGGCGCCCTGGCCGCGTTGCTGGCGCGGGGCCTGTCTCCGGCCGATGCGGCGGTGTCCGCCGCGTACGTGCACGGGGCGGCCGGGAGGCTGGCCGGGGAGGATCTGGGCGAAGGCGCCGTCGCCTCCGACGTGCTGGAGAGGCTTCCGAAGGCCATCGCCATCGTTCGGCGGGAAGGCGCCCGATGAGGACCATGGCTCCGAACCCCACTCGCTTCCGGCCCACCGTGGCCGTGGTGGATCTGGACGCCATCCGTTCCAACGTTCGAGAGCTGAAACCGGAGGACGTCGAGCTGATGGCGGTCGTGAAGGCGAACGCCTACGGGCACGGGACAGTGCCCGTG
>JACDEY010000113.1 GCA_013816105.1 Actinomycetota bacterium | reverse complement strand
GATCGCCGCCACCACGATCCCTGTCTCCAAGGTCATCCTGGACAACGCCGGGCACGCCTTCTACAACCTATGGGTCATCGACTACGACCGTCCACTTACCCCCGACCGGCTCAGCACGTCGGACGATCCGCTCCTGCCGGACTTCCAGGGTCTGCAAGTGCAGCAGGCCACAGCCGAGTACTTCCTGGGCCACCTGACGTGAGAGCATCGGTGCGTCGATCCGCCTTGCTCACGATGGCTGTGATCGGGGCCGCCCTATTCCAGTTGAGCGATCTTCAGGCCGCGCATCTCACATGTGCGAGCCGCCCACCCACCATCGTGGGGACCGAAGGAGACGACGTGCTAATGGGGACGGACGGCCCGGACGTCATCGCCGGTCTGGCCGGCGATGACCTCATCTACGGCCTGGAGGGCGACGACTACCTCTGCCCTGAGTCAGATCACTTGGCCGAGGGAGACGACGTGGTGTACGCGGGGCCCGGCAACGACTTTCTGAGCGGTCTCTTTGGCCGGGATACCGTTTACGGTGGTCCCGGCAACGACGATGTCTTTGGAGGCATCGACCCCGATCGGATCTTTGGGGGCGAAGGAGATGACTTCCTCGTCGGGTCGGATCAGGACGACCGCATGTGGGGGGGCCCCGGCGACGACTGGGTCAGCGCCCACCGAGGCGACGACGTCCTGGACGGCGGGGACGGCAACGACAACATGTTCGGAGCGTGGGACAACGACGTCCTGATCGGCGGAGCAGGCCGAGACACCATGGAGGGGGACTCCGGCGACGACCGCATCGACGGCCGGGACGGGGAATCGGGAAACGATAGCCTCAAGGGCGGGGCCGCGGACGACCGGTGCTTCTCGGACCCCGGAGACTCCGAGGTGGGGTGCGAGTCATAGGATAGCTCTCTGAGCCACCACCACAGAGGCTGTCCCCGTTCTGTGTGGATGCCTCCCCGCGCCCGGGAGAAGAGAACCTGTCCCCGGCCGCTGCGATAATCCCCACCGTGCGAAGCGTCGCCATCCTCGGCGCCATCGGCGACACGCCGCTGGTGGGCCTACCCTCGTTCTCGACGAACCCCCGGGTCCGCATTTGGGCCAAGCTCGAGGGCCAGAACCCGACCGGGTCGCTCAAGGATCGCATCGCCCTGCGGATTATCGAGGACGCCGAGCAACGGGGAGCCGGGGCTGGACCAGTTCTTGCCTGGCGGCCCCTGCTGGGACACGCCCGCTACCGGATGCCGGTGGATGGCCTGTACCTGTGCGGGGCCGGAGCGCATCCACCATTTCCTTCACCTACAACGCTGACGGCACTCTGCAGAAGATCACCGACTCCGAGGGGAAGCTCACCACCTTCGATCACAATGCCTCGGGATTCATCCGGCTCATGACCGACTCGGGTGGGCGGACCTACCAGTACGGCTACACGGGGAACGAGCTGACTACCTACACCGATCCGGGACAACAAGGTGACCTCGTTCCTGTACACCAACGGCAAGCTGACCAAGGTCACCTCGCCGGGGGGCCGGATCACCAAGTTCTCCTACATGGGGGGGAAGGTGGGAGCAGGGTGTTCTCGATTGCGAGCTCCTTGAGGCCACGCGAGGTCCGCTCCACCTCTCGTTCCAGGTCGGCCACCTTGAGGTCCTTGCGGGGACGTCCCGGTCCCTTGGCCAGGGCCTCCGTGGCGCCGTCCTTCACCCGGTCCCTGATGGCTCGGAGCTGCCACGGGGTGATGCCCCAGCGCCGGCACACCTCGGCGTCGATGGCGTTCTTCCGTGAGGCCCCCAGGAAGACCTGCCACTTCTGCTCGGGCGTGAGTCGGCGCTTGCGCTGCACGCGATCCTCCACCGCTCCTCCTCCCCGGGTGTGTACCACCCATTCGGTAGAGGTGCCAGGAGAGGGACTCAGGACGTGGGACTTCCCAGCGGTCAGATCGGACGGAAGCTCAGGCGCAACCCAGGAGCGAGAGGGCCACGTCCGTCAAGGTGGTGTATGAAGACTCCGTTCTCCATCCTCAGTGTCTGTCGCATGATCGTCTCGAAAACGAGCCCGTAGGAAGCCCGTAGAGCCGCGTTCATCGACCGGGTAGGGGTAGGGGTCCGGCCGGATCAGGCTCAAGGCCTCACCCCGCGGCCACCAGCGCCGGCATCACCTCCTCCTCGGCATCACCCTCGATGACCGTCATCCCGGCCTTGGCCAGGGACTCCTGGCTCATGTATCGCCGGGCCACCGCCCACTCGTCGTGCTGCTCCGACAGCACCGCCCCCACCAGGCGGACGATGGCTCTACGGTTGGGGAAGACCCCCACGACATCGGTCCGCCTTCGGATCTCCCGGTTCAGGCGCTCCTGGGGGTTGTTGGACCAGATCTGGCGCCAGTGCTCGACCGGCAGGGAGGCGAAGGCCGTGATGTCCGGTCCGGCTTCAGCCAGGAGCTCCGCCGCGGCGGGGAACAGCCGCTCGAGCCGCTCGAGCTGCTCGATGACCCTCAGCATTTGGGCGGCGACCTCCTCGGCGGAGGGCTGGGCGAAGATCGAGCGGACCAACGTCGCCACAACGCCCTGGGCGCTCTTGGGCACCCGGGTGAGGAGGTTGCGCATGAAGTGGGTCCTGCACCTTTGCCAGCTGGCCCCGGGCAGGACCGCGCCGATGGCCCCCACCAGGCCCTGGTGGTCGTCGGAGATCACGGCGCGGCAGTCGGACGTTGTTGTTCGGTCCACCACCCGGCCGGCTCAGGCTCCCAGCGCGGCCCGGACCGCCGCGGCGATTCGCCCCGCATGCCGGCAGGCATCCTCCTCGGTGGTCGCCTCCACCATGACACGGACGATCGGCTCGGTCCCCGATGCGCGGACCAGCACCCGGCCCTCCGCTCCCAGCGCCTCCTCGGCGGCACGGATGGCGTCCGAGACGCCGGCGGAGCCGTCGAGGCGCGCCGGCTCCGGCACGGAAACGTTCTCGAGCACCTGGGGGAAACGCTGCATGCATGCGCCGAGTTCGGCGAGCGAGACTCCCCTACGGCTGGCCAGCGACAGGAGCTGGACCGCGGTGAGCAGCCCGTCTCCCGTCGTGGCATGGCGCAGGAAGATGACATGGCCGGACTGCTCGCCTCCCAGGACCGCGCCCGATCGCAACATCTCCTCCAGCACGTATCGGTCACCCACCTTGGTCTCGAGGACCCTGATTCCCGCGTCTGCCATGGCCCGTCGCAGGCCAAGGTTCGCCATCACCGTGGTGACGAGAAGCCTGTTCTCGAGCTCGCGACGCTCGTGCAGGTCGAGGGCGCAGGCGGCGAGGGTCTGATCTCCGTCGAGGATCTCCCCCCTGGCATCGGCGAACAGGGCGCGGTCAGCGTCGCCGTCGAACGCAACGCCCGCATCGGCGCCCGATTCGAGCACGGCGGCAGCCACCGTCCGAGGGTTGGTCGCCCCGGAGCTCATGTTGATGTTGAGACCGTCGGGGCGATCATTGATCGGGAGAACGGTCGCCCCCAGACGTCGAAGCACCTCGGGGGCCGCCGTAGTGGCTGCTCCGTTCGCGCAATCCACCACCAGGCGCATGCCCTCCAGCGTCGTGCCCGCCGCCGAGACGAGATGATCGAGATAGCGCTCCTGGGCCCCGGGGTCCGGCCGGATCCGGCCGATCGCCGAACCCTCGGGGCGAGGACCGTCCTCGGCCTCGACTATCGACTGGATCTGATCCTCGATCTCGTCGGGCAGCTTGTAGCCGCTCGCTCCGAAGAGCTTGATCCCGTTGTACTCCGCCGGGTTGTGGGACGCCGAGATCACTACGCCCGCATTTGCTCCGGCGTCGCTGGTCAGGAAGGCGACCGCCGGGGTGGTGCAGACGCCCAACAAGACCGCGTCGCCTCCCGCCGAGCAGATGCCGGCGGCGAACGCCGCCTCCAGGAACTCCCCGGATGCCCGCGTGTCGCGGCCCACCAGGATCGAGGGCCGGACCGTGCCGCGCTCGGCGAGGGCCACGACGCTCGCTCTGCCGAGGCGGTAGGCCAGCTCGCCGGTGAGCTCGCGGTTCGCGACTCCCCGGACGCCGTCGGTGCCGAACAGCCGCGCCATGGTTGGGCTATCTTACGGGCGCCATGGGTCCGGACCGTCGTCCTGAAGGCCGCCCTGATGACGAGCGTCTCATTCGGGTGTTCGTCGCTTCGACGGCGACGGAGGGGCATCTGGCAAGGGGCCTCCTGGAGGCGAACGGCATCCCCGTTCTCATCAAGGGCGAGACGGAAGGGCCATACCGGGTGGGTCCGATCCAGCTCTGGATCCCCGAGGCGTTCGAGGTCCAGGCGAGGCTGCTCCTCGCCGAGACACGATCGCCGGGTCGCGGAGATGAGGAACGAGAGGCGAGCGAGCCGCCCGAGGAATGAGGCGGTCCCGTCGCCGACTTCGCTACCGCTTCGAGTACTGCGGAGCCTTCCGTGCCTTCTTCAACCCGTACTTGCGGCGCTCTTTCTCCCGCGCGTCGCGGGTGAGCAGCCCCTCGCTCTTCAGCAGTGGCCGAAGGTCCGGGTCGATCTCGAGAAGCGCGCGGGCGATGCCCTGGCGCAGCGCTCCGGCCTGCCCGCTGGTGCCGCCGCCATCCAGGTGCGCGATGACGTCGAAGTCCTTTTCGCGGCCGACCACCCGGAGCGGGGTCATGACGATCATTCGATGGGCCCGCGTGGGGAAGTAGTCCTCGATCGCCTTGCCGTTCAACTCGATCCGCCCCGTTCCATCGACCAAGCGGACGCGAGCGACGGCCTCTTTGCGCCGTCCCGTCCCGCGGTGCTGTGTGATCTTCTCGGCCACCTATGACTCCTTCTTCTTGCGCGACGTGGTGCGCTTCGTGGCGGACACCGCTGTCGAC
>JACDEY010000112.1 GCA_013816105.1 Actinomycetota bacterium | reverse complement strand
CGGCAGGAACGCCCGGACGAGGTCCGACACTTCCCCGGCAGCCGAGACGTTCACCGCGTAGGGGACGAACTCGCCTCGAAGCGCGAGCCGGACCATCTCGGCGATCGCGGTCCCGGTCTTGTCCTGGGCCTCGCGAGTCGAGGCTCCGAGGTGCGGCGTCAGGACGACCTGCTCGAAGGCGAGGAGGGGGTGCGACCGTGGAGGCGGCTCGATGGAGAAGACGTCGAGCGCGGCGCCACCCAGCCGCCCGTCGCGGAGCGCCTCGACCAGCGCGGGCTCGTCCACGATGCCGCCGCGGGCGGTGTTCACGATCCGGGCGCCCTCCTTCATCAGCCCGAGCTCGCGACGCCCGATGAGCCCTTCGGTCTCCGGCGTCCGAGGAAGATGGATCGTCACGAAGTCCGACTGCACCAGCAGTCCCTCCAGGTTCGGCAGCAGCTCGACGCCGATCTGCTTCGCCCTCTCCCGTGAGACGTAGGGGTCGTACGCGACGACCCGCATGCCGAAGGCGAGCGCCCGGTGCGCGACCATGGCGCCCACGCGGCCCATCCCGATGACGCCGAGCGTCTTGCCGTGAAGCTCGACGCCCTGGAAGCGGGTCCGCTCCCACCGCCCCGACCGCACGCTCGCGTCGGCGCGGGGAATGTTTCGGGCCTGGGCCATGAGCAGGGCGAAGGTGTGCTCGGCGGCGGACACGATGTTGGACTGTGGGGCGTTCACCACCATGACGCCACGACGCGTGGCGGCCTCGACGTCGACGTTGTCCAGCCCGATCCCCGCCCTTCCGATCACCGTGAGCGCGTCGGCCCGTTCGATCACGTCGGCGGTGACCTTCGTCTGGGACCGGATGACGAGGGCTGAGTAGCCGCCTATCGCCTCCGCCAGGCCGGCCCCGGCGAGGTCCGGGCGAACGTCGACGTCGAAATCGGCGCGGAGCAGGTCCAGGCCCGTGTCGGAGAGCGCCTCCGTGACAAGGATCTTCATTCGCGGCTCACCGCGAGGCGAACACGCCCTCGGCCGCCGCCACCGCGGCGCCGCGTTTCACCGGATACCCCATCTCCTCGAGCGTCATTTCCAAGGCCGCGAGGCACCTGATGATGTCGAAGCGGTCGTAGTACCCGAGGTGGCCGATGCGGAAGACCTTTCCCTTGAGGGGGCCCTGGCCCGGAGCGAGGATGATCCGGTGGTCGGCCCGGACCTTCGCCACCAGCTCGTTGCCGTCCACGCCCTCGGGGGCCCTGACCGCCGTCACCGCCCACGCTCGTTCCGAATGCTCGCCGAACAGATCGAGGCCGAGGGCGCGGACGCCCTCTTTCGTCGCCTCCGAGAGGATCCGGTGGCGGCTCAGCACCTCTTCGGGCCCTTCCTCCATGTACAGGCGGAGCGCCGCCTGCAGGCCGAGCATCAACGAGATCGCGGGCGTGAAGGGGTTCTCGGGAGTCTTCAGCTCGTAGGACGCCTTGTACGCCGCCCAGTCGAAGTAGAAACGGGGGTTCGTCGCCGTCTTCGATGCCGCCCAGGCCGCATCCGAGACGGAGACGAAGGCGAGGCCCGGAGTCGCCGAGAACGCCTTCTGCGATCCGCCGACGGCCACGTCGACGCCCCACCCGTCCGCGTCGAGCGGCACCGCCCCGAGGCTGGAGACGACGTCCGCCACGAGCAGCACTCCGCGATCACGGGTCACCCGACCGACCGCCTCCACATCGTGGATGACGCCCGTCGAGGTCTCGCTCTGCTGCATGAGGACGGCACTGGCGGGCGCCTCGTCGAGGGCCGTGCTTACATCTCCGGCGCGGACGGCCTGTCCCCATTCGTAATCGATCACGCGGACGTCGAGGTGAAAGGCCCTGGCGATCTTCGCGAAACGCTCGCCGAAATATCCGGCAACGGGGACGACGACCCGGTCTCCCGGCGAGAAGAGGTTGGCGACGGCCGACTCCAGACCTCCGGTTCCCGAGGACGCGAAGATGAGCAGATCGTTGGACGTCCGCAGGATTGTCTTGAGGTTGTCCGTGACCTCCCGCAGTACCGCGCCGTACCCAGGGCCGCGGTGATATACGAGTGGGCTTCCCTGCGCCAGGTACACCTGTGGGGGGACCGGAGTCGGTCCCGGGGCCATGATGATCTCGGGCTTCTCCACGGCGGTGATGGTCTCCTTCCCTGGCGCGAGGCGCGGCGCCCGTCCGGGCCCGGCTAGCGTATCACCGGGGTTTTTCGCGCCAGCTCAACCCGAAGGGGGTCCGCGATGCTGCTGGAACACACAGGGAAACGGCCGGCCATCTCCGATTCGGCCTACGTGGCGCCCACCGCGACGATCTCGGGGGATGTGAGGATCGGTGCGAACAGTCGCGTGCTGTTCGGCGCAGTCCTCACCGCTGACGGTGGCCCCATCGAGATCGGAGAGTCCTGCATCGTGATGGAGAACGCCGTGGTAAGAGGAACCGGCAGGCACCCGACCCGCATCGGAAGCTCGTGCCTGGTTGGCCCGCGCGCATCGCTGAGCGGATGCACCGTGGAGGACAGCGTGTTCCTCGCGACGGGCGTCACCGTCTTCAACGGGGCGCGCATCGGCAAGGGCGCGGAGGTCCGGGTGAACGCCGTCGTGCACGTGAACTCCAGGGTGGCCTCGGGCGCCGCCGTCCCCATCGGCTGGGTTGCCGTCGGTGATCCGGCGGAGGTGCTTCCTCCAAACGAGCACGAGCGGATCTGGGCGATCCAGAAGGGCCTGGACTTTCCGGGGACGGTGTTCGGCCTGGCGCGGGCACCAGCAGATGAGCTGATGCTCCGACTCACGGAACGTTACGCGCGCGGGCTCGCGGCGCACCTGCACGACCGGATCCTCGATTCGGACTAGCGGCCGGCGAGGCGCCGCCGGAGGAGGTCGCCGGCGACCTTCGGGTTGGCCGCGCCCTTCGTCTTGCGCATCACCTGGCCGACGAGGGCATTCACGGCACCCTCCTTCCCGCCGCGGAACTGCCCGACGGGACCGGGGTTCTCGGCGATCACCTCCTCGATCACGGTGTCGAGGGCCGCGGTGTCCGAGACCTGTCTCAAACCCTGCATCTCCACGATGTCCTCGATCGGAGCCCCCGTGGCGAACGCGTGGGCCAGGGCCGCCTTCGCACCGGCCGATGAGATCGTCTGATCCGCCACGAGCCGGACCAGGTCCGCGAGGTGAGCGGGCGTGACCTTCGACTCGGTGAGTGAGAGCTTCGACTCCCGAAGGGCGCCCGCGACGTCTCCCGTCATCCAGTTGGCGGCGCCTCGCGGGTCTGCGCCAAGCGCGACGGCCTCCTCGAAGAATCGGGCGGTCTCCCCAGCGGTCCCCACCAGCGCCGCGTGCCGGGCCTCGAGCCCGTACTCGCGCTGGAAGCGCGCTCGCCGCGCCGCGGGAAGCTCCGGCAGCTCGGCCCGCAGCTTCTCGACCCACTCGCCGTCCGGCTCGATTGGCGACAGGTCCGGCTCCGGAAAGTAGCGATAGTCGAAGGCGAACTCCTTCGATCGCATCGGCGACGTGGCGCCACGCCCCTCGTCCCAGTGACGGGTCTCCTGCACCAGCGGATCACCCTCCCGCAGGGCGTTCCTGTGGCGCTCCTCCTCGAACCGCACCGCACGATAGAGCGATCGGATCGAGTTCAGGTTCTTGATCTCCGCCTTCACACCCAGGGCCTCCTCGCCGCGGGCCCGGACGCTGATGTTGGCGTCGCAGCGCAGGGACCCCTCTTCCATGCGCACGTCCGAGACACCGAGCGACTCCAGGACCGACCGGAGCTCGATGAGGTAGGCCCGGGCCTCCTCCGCGGAGCGCATGTCGGGCTCCGAGACGACCTCGACGAGCGGCACGCCGGCGCGGTTGTAGTCCTCGAGCGAGTGGTCGGCCCCCGCGATCCGCCCGGTCGCCCCCACGTGCAGGCTCTTTCCCGTGTCCTCCTCAAGCTGGACGCGAGTGATCCCGACCCGGCGCGTGGCCCCGTCGACCTGGACGTCGAGGGACCCCTCCAAACAGAGGGGAAGGTCGTACTGGGAGATCTGGTAGTTCTTCGGCATGTCCGGATAGAAGTAGTTCTTCCGGTGGAACAGGGAGTACGGCGCGATCCGGCACCCAAGCGCGAGGCCGATCTTGATGGTGTGCTCGATGGCGATCCGGTTGGGGACCGGAAGCGTTCCGGGGTGCCCCAGGCAGATAGGGCAGACGTTCGTGTTGGGCGCCGCTCCGAACTCATTCGCGCACCCGCAGAACATCTTCGTTGCCGTGGCAAGCTCGACGTGGCACTCGAGCCCGACCACGGTCTCGTACTCGGTCATGTGGGGTCCTGGATGGCTCATGCCCGCTCCTCAGGAGCCCAACGCGTCGAGCAGGGGGGGGCGGAGGGCCAGGCCGAGGTCCTGCTCGAGGGCGCGTCCCGCGCGAAGGACCGTGGCCTCGTCTCGAAGCCGGCCCATGAACTGGAACCCGACCGGCAGACCGTCCGGGGCGAGTCCGCACGGCACGCTGATGGCCGGCGTTCCGGAGAGGTTGGAGGGAATCGTGAAGATGTCGGAGAGATACATCGCGAGCGGATCGCCGGACTTCTCGCCGAGCCGGAACGCCGTCGTCGGCGAGGTCGGGCTGACGAGCAGGTCGAACCGCTCGAACGCCCGCTCGTAGTCCCGGATGACGAGCGTGCGCACCTTCTGCGCCTGCCCGTAGTACGCGTCGTAGTACCCCGCCGACAGCGAGTACGTCCCCAGCATGATCCTTCGTTTCACCTCGTCTCCGAACCCCTCTCCGCGCGTGCGCATGTTCATCTGGACGACGTCTTCCCCGCCCTCGCTTCGGTAGCCGTAGCGGACGCCGTCGTAGCGGGCGAGGTTCGAGCTGCACTCCGCCGGC
>JACDEY010000111.1 GCA_013816105.1 Actinomycetota bacterium | reverse complement strand
CTGGATCGCTTCGTCCACGGCACGATCGGGGCGCGCCTTCCCGTCCGAGGATCCCGCGGCCACCAGCTCCAGCCCTTCCACCAGGAACTCCAGATCCCTGGCTCTGCGCAAGGCGCGCTCGACGAGCTCATCGGCATCCGCAGCCGGCCCATGCCGCAACATCCGAAGGGCGCCCGTGATGACCGTCAGGGGACCTCTCAGCTCATGTGAGAGCACCTGGACCAACTCAGCCCTGGTCGTCGCCAGGCGCTCGAGTTCCTCGCGCCGTGTGCGCTCGAGCTACAGGAGCCCGCGAAGGTCGTCCATCGCCGCCGGCAGGACCCGGCGATCCAGCTCGGCGTGCCCGCTGGCGGCCGCTCGAATGGCTGAGACCAGTTCGTCGATCGTCCCGCCCTTCACCACGTACCCCGCCGCGCCGGCGCTCAGCATGTCCCGCACAGTGGCCGGGTCGTCCGACCAGGTGAGCGCCACGACCTGGATATCGGGCCGCCTGGCCGTGATCTTGCGGCACGCCTCCGCACCGTTGCCATCGGCCATTCGCACATCCATGAGCACGACATCGGGGCCGAGCTCGATGGAGCGAGCGATGGCCTGCCTCCCGCTCCTCGCCTCGCCGACGATCTCGATCCCACCCTCCATGGTGAGCGCTTCCCGGAGCATCGAGCGAGTGCTCCCCGAGTCGTCGACGATGAGCACTCGCAGCGCGGATCCCATTGGTCTAGCGTAGCCCGGAGGACGCACAGAGAGGTTCGCTTGGGCTCCGACAGGTTGCTCCACATCTACCTCAACGACCATTTCGCGGCGGCGGTGGCGGGGCGCGAGCTGGCCGCCCGATGCCGCTCCAGCAATCGCGGAGGAGATCTGGGGACCTTCTTGCTCCGGTTCGAGGCAGAGGTGGTCGAGGACCGGGCCACGCTGCAGGCCATCATGGAGCGAGTCGGGGCGCGGCGCGACCCGGTCAAACAGGGCCTCGCGTGGGTCGTGGAGAAGATCGCCCGCCTGAAGCTCAACGGGCGGATCACCGGTTACTCGGACCTCAGCCGCCTCGAGGAGATCGAGGGCCTCTGTCTCGGTGTCGAGGGAAAGCTCTCGCTTTGGCGCTCGCTCGGGTCGGTGGCTCGCATGGACGCGCGCCTCTCGGAGTTCCCCTTCGACCGCCTCGAGCGGCGCGCAACGGCCCAGCGAGAGGCGCTTGAGGCGTTCCGCCTCGAGGCTACGGCGCGCGCCTTCGGCGCCTGAGACGCGGCCGTACGATCGAGTGGTGCACCGCCTGCTTGATGAGCCTGGTGCCGAGGGCGAAAGGCTTCGAAGCCTCAACGAGGAGATCGAGTCATGCCGGCGCTGTCCGCGTCTCGTCGCGTGGCGAGAGGCCGTCGCGACGTTGAAGCGAGCGTCCTTCGCCGGCGAGGCCTACTGGGCCCGACCGGTCCCGAGCTTCGGCGATCCGGCGGCCCGCGTGCTCATAGTCGGACTTGCGCCGGCGGCGCACGGAGGAAATCGAACCGGCCGCATCTTCACGGGAGACCGCTCGGGTGATTTCCTCTTCGGCTCCCTGCACCGTTGTGGGATCGCGAGCGGCCCGACCTCGGTTCACCGGGACGACGGCCTGCGTGTCCGGGACGTCTACGTCACGGCCGTCGTTCGCTGCGCGCCGCCTGGCAACCGGCCCTCGCCAGGAGAGCGAGACAACTGCGTGCCCTACCTGACTCGAGAGCTGGAGCTTCTCCCCTCGCTTAGGTCGATCCTGGCGCTCGGGTCGTTCGCCTGGGACGGGATCCTTCGGGCCGTGGGGGCCTCCGGCCACGTGATCGGCCGGCCGCGTCCACGCTTTTCACACGGCGGCGAGGCCCGCGTGGGCCCCTATGCGCTCCTGGGTTCCTTCCACCCGAGCCAGCAGAACACGTTCACGGGGAAGCTGACTCCCGAGATGCTGGACAGCGTCGTGCGCCGGGCCTTCGAGCGAGCCGGCTGACGCCCGGGTCGGGGCGGATCCGGCCGGGCATAGCCGCGACCCGCCGTATCCTGGGCTCGTGAGTCGCGGACACGGCCGGTGGAGGGTGGTGATCCCGGACCCGGATGCGGGCCCGGTGAACCGGCACACCGTGCGGCGCGTGATTGGGTCCTTCCGACCATACCGGCGGAAGATTCTCGTGGTGGGTCTGGCCATCGTGGTTACGGCGGCCATGGGCGTGATCAACCCGCTCTTGATCAAGGTGATCTTCGACACCGCGCTGTTCTGTGGAGCGGGTTGCCCAGATCTCTCTCGCCTCTACCGCCTTGTGGCCATCATGGTGGCCATCCCCATCGTGTCTGGCGCCATCGGCATCGGCCAAACGTACCTTGCGAATCAGGTGGGGCAAAGGGTGATGCAGGACCTGCGGAACGCACTGTACGAGCACCTGCAGCGCATGTCGCTCCGGTTCTTCACGAGCACCCGGACGGGTGAGATCCAGTCCCGCCTCTCCAACGACGTAGGCGGCGTCCAGTCGGTCCTCACGGACACCGCTTCCAGCATCCTGTCCAACATCGTGATACTGATCAGCACGCTCGTCGCCATGCTCATCATCTCGTGGCAGCTAACGGTGTTGTCGCTTGTCCTTCTGCCCCTGTTCCTCTGGCTCACTGTGAAGGTGGGGAAGGCCCGTCAGGTGGTCGCCTCGTCCACCCAGAAGTCGCTCGCGGAGATCACGGCAATCACCGAGGAGACGCTGTCCGTCTCCGGGATCCTGCTCAGTAAGGCGTTCGGGCGCCAGCGGTTCGAGATCGACCGGTTCGGGCGGGAGAACCAGCGCCTGGCGGATCTCCAGGTACGCCAGCAGATGATCGGCCGCTCCTTCTTCGCGGTCGTCCAGATCTTCTTCTCGATCACTCCGGCGCTGGTGTACCTGGTGGCCGGATTCGTCAACGACTCGGCCTCGTCACCCGATATCTCGGCCGGCGCCATCGTCGCCTTCACGACGTTGCAGAGCCGGCTGTTCTTCCCAATCGGGCAGATGCTGCAGATCTCCGTGGAGGTGCAGTCCTCGATGGCGCTGTTCGAGCGGATCCACGAGTACCTCGACATGCCACACGACATCGTCGACGCCCCGGACGCACAGGAGCTTCGGCCAGAGTCGGTTCGGGGTCACGTGCGATTTCGGAACGTGTTCTTTCGTTACGACGCTCCGCCGGAGGACCTCGACCTCACCGACGACCACCCCGCAGGGACCGTTGGGCCGGTTCCCCCCCTCACGGCCGTTGCGGGCGACGGGCGCCCCCGCGACTGGACTCTTGCCAACGTCGACCTGGAGATCGAGCCGGGCCAGCTCGCCGCGCTCGTGGGGCCAAGCGGAGCCGGCAAAACGACGATGACCTACCTCGTTCCCAGGATGTACGACGTGAACGACGGAGCCGTGGAGATCGACGGCACCGACGTGCGGAAGGTCGCCCTCGAGTCGCTCGCCGATAGCATCGGAATGGTCACCCAGGAGACCTACCTGTTCCACACCACGGTCCGCCAGAACCTGCAGTACGGGCGCCCCGGTGCCTCGCAGGAAGAGATGGAGGCCGCCGCTCGCGCCGCGTTCATCCACGACCGCATCGTGGAGCTTTCCGACGGCTACGACACCGTCGTCGGCGAGCGCGGCTACCGTCTGTCGGGTGGAGAGAAGCAGCGGCTCGCCATCGCGCGCGTGATCCTGAAGGATCCGCGGATCCTGATCCTGGACGAGGCAACATCGTCTCTCGACACCACCAGCGAGCGCCTGGTGCAGGAGGCACTCCGGCCTCTGATGCGGGGACGAACCACCCTGGCCATCGCGCACAGGCTGTCGACCATCCTCGCCGCCGACGTGATCTTCGTCCTCGACCGTGGACGGGTGGTCGAACGGGGGACCCACGCGGAGCTGCTCGAGCGCGACGGTCTGTATGCGCGGCTCTATCAGCAGCAGTTCCGCGGCGGGATGGTCGAGGCCGAGTGCGAGGACGGCGTAGTCCTTGCGACCGGGGAGGTCCTGCGAGCGCCCGCCTAGAGCGGGAGCCGGTAGGCGACCAGACGCAAGTCCCCCTCGAGATCGCGCTCCGGGTCTCGTTCGAAGCCGAGCGAGCGGTAGAGCGCGGCTGCCACCTCCATCCGCTCGGTGGTCCGTAGGACCATCACTCGCTTGCCTGCCGCGCGGGCCCGCTCGAGGGAGGCCTCGACGAGGGCTCGCCCGACGCCTCTCCCGCGAGCAGCGGGGTCGACACCGAGCATCCGAAGGCTGGCCGTGTCCGGCGGAAGTTCGACGTCATCATCCCCCAGGGTCTGCTCCATCTCGAGGGTCGCCGTGCCGAGGATCCGGCCTTCCTCCACGGCGGCGATCACGAGGGTGCGTTCGGCCCGCCCACCCACGTCGGCGATCGTCTGCAGGTACTCCTCCCACTCGGAGTCGCCGGGAGGCGCAAACTCGGCGTAAGCGCCCGCGGTCACGCGCCCCGCCGCCTCGTACTGAGAAGGGTCGACGGCCTGAATCTCCATTTCGCCAGGGTACTGTGGCCGCGTTCGTAAAGGGGATTGACGAAATCGACTAGTCGACGATAGCCTCCTCCGAGGGGTGATGGCATGGCGACGCAACCCGGGCTTTCGAGGCTCCTCCTCGAAGCCTTGCGGGCGTTGGACGCGGAGATCGTCTCCGCGCTTCAGGACCGGGGAGCCGGCGGGCTGACGCCCGGGCAGGCTTACGCGATGCTGCACATCGATCGGGCCGGGACGCGGCTGACCGAGCTGGCCGGGCGGGCACAGGTCTCGAAGCAGGCGATGATGCAGGTGGTCGACGACCTGGCTACGCTGGGACTCGTCCGGCGGGAGCCCGACCCCGCGGACGCCCGCGCGAAGGTCGTGAAGCTGACGGCACGGGGGTTGCGGGAGCGAGCTCAGGCGCGAAG
>JACDEY010000011.1 GCA_013816105.1 Actinomycetota bacterium | reverse complement strand
CTCCTGGGGCTTGCTCGGGGCAATGTTGGCCGCGCTTTACCACCAGGTACACGTATGGGCGCTGTTTGCCTTCCTCGCCCCGACGCTTCTGACTCGCCAGGCTCTGAGCCGAAGCCAGAAGCTCCTGGATACCAGCCAAGCGTACGCCGAGCGGGAACGAGCAGTCATCCGGCTCGTGGAGCAGATCAGGGAAGAGAGGTCAGACGAGCGACGGATGATTGCAGCGGATCTTCATGACGAAATCCTTCAGCCAATCTTCAAGGTTTCCCTCATGGCTCAAGTATTGAAGGCTGATCTTGTCGGAGGGCGCCTGCTCGAAATGGATGAAGACCTTCCGGCACTCGTTGACGCCGCCGAGCTGGCGTCGAAGAAGATTCGGGACCTAATCGGTGACTTGCGGGCATCCGCAATCGGGGCTGGGGGCCTCTCCGAGGCATTGAGAAAGATGGTCCAGGCCATGAGTGCTCAAACGCCGATCGTGTTGCACTCAGAAATCGCGGAAGTTCAGCTGAGTGCAGCTTCGCAGCTAGCGATGTACCAAATCGCGAAGGAGGCGATCGGTAACGCGATCGTCCACTCGAGCGCCAAGAATGTTTGGGTCAGACTGACGGCCGGGCCTAGTGACGTCTTACTTCAAATAGGCGACGACGGCCGAGGGTTCGATCCCGTAGAGGAGAGCCCACACCATTACGGCATCCCGATCATGAGGGAGCGCGCGGCGGCGGCCGGTGGGCATTTGTTCTTGGATTCCGCTCCTGGCAAGGGATGCGAAGTCACTGTCGTCATGGCGTCATAGGGCTCTGCCAACTCCTAGGGCATCATAAGACTCTGCCGACTCCTAGGACTACTATTCACCTAAGGACGGAGGGCGCTACGGGCCAACCTTCCAGTGTGCTCCTCCGGCGATGAGCAAAGCGATGATCGAGGCGATGGAGGGCACTACCCGAGCGTACGTCTTCTTCATTTCTGTCTCCTTCCGTTGGGTCGAGCCCTTCTGGGCTAGACCGGCTTCTCCACTTGACCTATTCTTCTTATCCCCCACCCGCGTCGGCAAGGGACTGATCGCCCTACGCTAAGCGCAGTAGCATGCAGTAACAGAACAGGGCCCCCGCTTAGAATGTCCCCGTGCGATCGCGACCTAGTTCGGCGACGTTCTCGTGCCAAGCGCCGGCTCGGCTGGAATAATCCCCGCCGAGGCGGGCGCCGACGGTCGAGCTGCTCTCGGCCGCCGGTTCATGGAGGCCGTTGTTGCTCTCAGCCTCATCGGCTTGGTCATCGTTGGTGTAAGAGATTCCCAATCAGCGGTTACTTGGGAGCTCGCGCTGTGGATCGCTGTGGTCTCCGTCGTCGAACTTCTTCCGGTTCCGGCGCGGCCGGGATTGCAGCTCAGTCTGAGCTTTCCCCTGCTGCTAGCGATCGCGATTCTCTACCAGCCGGGCATAGCTGCGGTCGCAGCCTTCATTTCGTCGTTTGATCGCCGAGAACTGGCACGTGAGGTGAGCGTTCGAGTTGCACTCTTTAATCGATGCCAGATAGCGGTGTCGGTCTTTGTCGGGAGCACCGTTTTCCACGCCTTAGCCTCGGTCAACTCGGAGGCGTACCTCCTGGTGCCGGTCGTTTCACTCGCAACGGCCGCCGATTATGGCGTCAATGTCGTAATGGTTGGTCTGTACATGCGATTGACCTCCCATGCTCGGGTCCGGGATGTGCTCAGTCGGCTTCGCGTGGGAGCTCTCACCGAGTTTCTTCTGAGCTATCTTGGGCTCGGTTTCGTAGGTCTGGTGATTACGCGACTCCACGACACGCTGGGGATTGGGGCAGTGTTTGTCTTCGTCTTGCCCCTCATCTTCGCGAGGCAGATGTTCTTCCGCACGCTTGCGCTGGAGGAGGCCAGCAAGGGGCTCAAGGATCGGGAGCGGGTGCTTCGCGCACTCTCGAACCGGATGGCCGAGGAGCGTCAAGACGAACGGATGCAGATCGCGGGCTACTTGCACGACGACCTGGCGCAGATGCTCTTCCGTCTCACCCTCCAGGTGGAGATGGCCGGCAAACGGCTCGAGCGCGGGGACCTGGAGGGCGTAAGGCGTGACCTGGCCGGGATCAGCGAGACGAAGCGGAAGACCTCCGAGGCGGTTCGAGCCCTCATCCGAGACCTGCACCGCTCTCCGATCGGGCGGCACGGGCTCACCGAGGCGATCCGAAGCTTCGCCGAAGACATGAGCCGCGGCGCGAGGACGCAGATCCTCACCGACGTGACCGAGGTCTCGCTTCCGCCTCCCATCCAGCTGCTGATCTATCAGATCGTCCGAGAGGCGACGACGAACGCCCTCAAGCACGCCGACCCTCAGCACGTATGGATCTCCCTGGCGGAGAACGAGAACGGGGTCCGACTGCAGATCCGTGACGACGGCCGCGGCTTCGACACGGATGCCGCGCCCCCGGAAGGGCACTTCGGGACCGTCATGATGAGGGAGCGAGCTCTCGTCGTGGGAGGCGCCTTCCGCCTCGAGAGCGAGATCGGGCGCGGGACCACCGTCACAGCCGACTTCCCCTCGGTCTGGGTGCAGGAAGGCACGCTGCTCGAATCCTCCGATGCCGGCTCCGCGGGCAGCGTGTCTGAGGACCGCCGGCTTCCCCCCCTGGGCACGACGGTTGGCCCTCGTCCACCGGCGGTGGGGCCGACCCCCGAGTCGCGTCCCGAGCCCAAGACACAGAACCCCGAACAGCGTCCACCGCGCACGGTTCCGGCCTAGCCGTCCGTCTTCTTCCTCATCGCTCCGGCGATGAACCAGGTGATGCCGAGGAGGGCCAGCACGTCCCCCGGGCTGAGGATCTGCGAGACGGGTGGGCCGGCCGGAATGACGTCCGACAGGGGCGTCAGGACGTCGTCCTCCCGCCTCAGGTGATGCTTCTGCCCGCCCTCCTGGACGAGATGCCGGACCGCCAGAGGATAGGCGGGCCCGGCCGCCACCCGCAGCGCCTCCCGGCTCACCGGCATCCCTCCGTTCAGCGAGATGACCAGGGCGTTCAGCGCGAAGCCGATCCCCATCAGGGCGAACCCGGGTTGCGAGATGTTCAGGACGACGAAGGCCAGCAGGACCAGATATGACGCCACGAGCAGCCCCACGCCGAGCCATCGGTCGAGCGAGCCCTCCATCGTCGGCACCGGCACGATCTGCAAGGCCAGCCCGGCGAGCGCGAGCGGCCACCACCGGAGGTGAATCTCGGACAGGGCGCGGAGGCGGCCCTTCAACGCTAAGCCGAGGGCGACGCCGAGGAGGATGGCGGCCAGGATCAGGAGCACGGCCCAAGCTTATGCCTGTTGGGAATACTAACGGTTTGACGTTCGTACTACCGAGAAGGTAAGCTTCCTTTGGTGAACAGGAAGCTGTTTCGAACCGGGAACTCGCTGACGGTGACCATTCCCTCCACCCTCGCCGCGGAACTGAAGCTCAAGGCGGGCGACCACGTCGATGTACAGGTCGACCGCGAGCACGACGGGCTCCTCCTTCGCCCCGCAAAGAAGGATCCACTGTCAGGCGACGGCCCCGTCAGCCCCGAGTTCGTGGAGTGGGCCGACGGGTTTGTGGACCGGTATCGGGACGCCCTCACCAAGCTGGGTGGACGGTGACGCTCCGGCGCCCGGCACCGGTGGAGGTCCTGGCGCTCCACGACCGGATCGTCGAGCGGACGGGCGGGGACCACGGCATCCGCGACGTGGGGGCGCTCACCTCGACGGTCTCCCGCCCCTTCGGCGGCAGCGCATCGGGAGAGTTCTATCCCACGCTCGAGGAGAAGGCAGCCGCCCTTTGTCACGGCCTCGTGCGCGAACACCCCTTCGCCGATGCCAACCATCGAACGGGAGTCGCCGCCGCCGCGTTCCTCCTGGAGGTAAACGGCCACCGGCTCACGGCCTCCCCGCCGGAGCTGATGCGGTTCGCGCGAGGAGTGGCCGGAGAGCATCATCGCATCGAGGAGATGGCCGCCTGGTTCCGGAAGCACTCGAAGCGCGCACGGACGCCGGCACGAGCAACGAAGGAGCGAAGGAATGCCTGAGAACATCGTCCAGAAGACCCTGTCCGAACACCTGGTTAGGGGCAGGCTCGAGGCGGGATCGCCAATCGCCTATCGCATCGACCAGGTGCTCCTCCAGGACGCGACCGGGACGATGGCGTGGATGGAGTTCGAGCAACTCGAGAAGGACCGTGTGCAGGTCCCGCTGGTGGTGCAGTACGTCGATCACAACATGATCCAGCTCGACTACAAGAACCCCGAGGACCACTTCTTCCTGCAGACGATGGCGGCCCGGTACGGGGCCGTGTTCTCGCGACCCGGCAACGGCATCTGCCACTACGTGCACCTCGAGCGCTTCGCGAAGCCTTACGCCACCCTCGTGGGGTCGGACTCGCACACCACCACAGCGGGGGCCCTCGGCTCGTTCGCGCTAGGAATCGGGGGGATGGACGCGGCCGTCGCGATGGCCGGCCACCCGTTCGAGCTGGAGTGCCCGTCCATCGTGCGCGTCGTGCTGGAGAACGAGCTGCAGCCGTGGGTGTCGGCGAAGGACCTCATCCTGGAGATGCTGCGGCGGCTGACCGTGAAGGGCGGGATCAACAAGGCGTACGAGTTCGACGGCCCGGGCGTGGCCACCTTGAGCGCCACCGAGAGGGCGACGGTGTGCAACATGATCCTGGAGCTCGGGGCGACCGCCGGGTTGTTCCCCGGCGACAAGGAGTGCCGCCGCTTCCTGGCGGAGGACCAGGAGCGGCCCGAGGATTTCCGGGAGCTGCTTCCAGATCCTGGGTGCGCGTGGGACGAGGAGATGGTGATCGACCTCGCGACGCTCGAGCCCCTGATCGCGCTGCCGTCGAACCCAGACAGGGTGGTGCCGGTGCGCGAGGTGGCCGGGACGAAGGTGGCGCAGGTGTGCGTGGGATCGAGCGTGAACTCGAGCTACGAGGACCTCGCGATCCCGGCCGCGATCGTCAAGGAGGCCGGGGTCCACCCCGACCTCGACATGACGGTATCGCCGGGCTCCCGGCAGGTGCTTCGCACGATCACCCAGACGGGTGTGCTGGCCGACTACGTGGTCGCGGGCGCGCGCATCCTGGAGCCGGCGTGCGGGCCGTGCGTCGGGATGGGGCAGGCGCCTCCGGAGGACGTGCCCTCGGTTCGAACGATGAACCGGAACTTCCCCGGACGCAGCGGCACGGTCAGGGACAAGGTGTACCTGGCGTCTCCGGCCGTGGCGGGAGCGTCAGCGCTGAAGGGGGAGATCACCGACCCTCGCGACCTCGACATGGATTTCCCGGACGTGTCGGCACCGAAGCCGATGATCGAGGACGCCATGCTGATCCTTCCCCTGCCTCCCGAGGCGGCCGCGAAGGTCACCATCCTCCGGGGGCGCAACATCTCGCCGCCCCCGGTTCCGCCCGACCTCGCCGACTCGCTGGAGGGCAGGGTGCTGATCGTCCTCGGCGACGACATCTCGACCGGGTCGATGTCTCCCGACGGCGTCCTGGTCATGCAGGAGCGTTCGAACATCCCGGCCATCTCGGAGTACTGCTTCCGCAAGGAGGACCCGGCATTCGTCGGGCGGGCGAAGGAATGGGGCGGCGGGTTCATCGTTGCCGGCGACAACTACGGTCAGGGGTCCAGCCGAGAGCACGCCGCGCTCGCCCCGCTACAGCTTGGGGTCCGCGCGGTCTTCGCGAAAGCGTTCCACCGGATCCACAGGAGGAACCTCATCAACAACGGCATCGTGCCCGTGCTGATCGGGGACGACCTCTACGCGAAGGCGGTGGTGGGAGGGACGTGGCGCCTTCCACGCATACGTCGGGACATCGCCGAGGCCGAGCGGACGCTGACGGTGGAGGTGGACGGCCAGCGGTTCGAGGGCCGGCATTCCTTCACCGCCCTCGAGCGACAGTTGCTGCTCGAGGGTGGGCTGCTTCGGTACCTGAAGAGTTCCGCCTGATCTGACCGAACGAACGGGCTCGAGAGGACCGGTAGAGCGCTCGGGTAAACTGGCTCGCATGTCAGCTCGAAGCCGCCCGCCGCGCGCGTCGGTCGCTCCCGCGCCGCCCCAGAGGGGCCCAGTGATGATCATTGGGGGCGCCGAGGACAAGCTCAAGGACAAGATCATCCTCGCCCGCTTCGTGAAGCTCGCCGGCGGTTCAGGGGCGTCCGTCGTCGTGGTCAGCACCGCATCCAGCCTGGGCGAGGAGGCGACGGACCTCTATCGCCTGTTGCTGCGCGGTATGGGAGTGGCTCGAGTCACGGGCCTGCGGCCGCTCACGCGGGACCAGGCCAACGATCTCGACATCGCCATGGCGCTGGAGGGCGCCACCGGGATCTTCCTCACCGGCGGCAATCAGCTCAGGCTGTCGCTCGTCGTCGGTGGGACCCGTCTCGGTCAGGCGATCGTCGACGCGCATCTCAGAGGGGCCGTCGTCGCCGGGACCTCCGCCGGGGCGAGCGCGGTCAGCTCCCACATGATGGCGTTCGGGGCATCCGGCGCGACGCCGAAGCATCGGATGGCCCAGATGTCGGCGGGGCTCGGGCTCCTTCAGGGGATCGTCGTGGACCAGCACTTCGAACAGCGCACCCGGCTCGGCCGGCTGCTGTCTGTGGTGGCTCAGTCCCCCTCTCTGCTGGGCCTCGGGCTCGATGAAGACACGGCGGCGGTGGTCCACCACGACAACAGCCTGGAAGTCATCGGGCGCGGGGCCATCACGATCGTGGACGGCTCGCTCATGGTGACCGACGCCTTCCAGGCGAAGGGCCACCGCCCAATGATGGTCTCGGGAGCCATACTGCACTCCCTTCCCTCCGGATTTCGGTTCGACCTCGACTCTCGCTCCCTGCTGCCGCACCTGTCGGAGGTGAGCGACCGGGGTCGCCGGCTGGCCGAGTCGGCGGGGAAGCGGTTGCACCGGCTGGCTCGAGCGGTGGCGGCGGAGGGAGCCGATAGCTTCGTCGTCGAACGGAAGCGACGCCGAAAGGACGAGGAGGAGGCGTCCGAGTGAGCACGTCTCGAACCGGCCGGAGGGTCGATCGCGAGCGAGCGAAGACAGAGGGAGCCGCCGGAAAGCCTCCGGCCAGCGCCGATCTGAGGATCGTGCAGACCCAGGTCTTTCGCGGCCCGAACTACTGGTCCTACGACCCCGCGATCCGCATGCTCGTGGACCTCGGGTCCCTCGAGCACTGGCCCTCGAACACCCTGCCGAAGTTCAGCGAGATGCTCCTCGACCTCCTGCCCGGCCTGAAGGATCACTCGTGCTCCCTCGGCAGGCCGGGCGGCCTCGTGGAGCGGTTGAAGGATGGCACGTGGCTCGGGCATGTGGCCGAGCACGTGGCCCTGGAGCTGCAGCGGGAATCGGGCGCGCATATCCCCCGGGGCAAGACTCGCAGCGCCGGAAAGCCCGGCCAGTACAACGTGATATTCGGCTACAGCGAGGAGCGGGTCGGCCTCGCGGCCGGGACCCTTGCCGTTCGGCTTGTGAATCACCTCGTCGAACCGGATCCGGACTTCGACTTCCTCGTCGCGCTGGAGAGTCTGATCCGTCTTGCCGAGCGTGTTGCCTTCGGGCCGTCGACGCAGGCGATCCTGGACGAGGCGGCCAGCAGGGACATCCCCGTCATGCGCCTCAACGAGCAGTCGCTGGTCCAGCTCGGCCAGGGGAAGTACCAGCAGCGGATCCGGGCGACCATGACGTCGGTGACGTCTGCGCTGGCCGTCGACATCGCTGGGGACAAGAAGTTGACCACGAGCCTCCTGGCCGCCGCCGGGCTCCCAGTGCCGCGAGGCGAGGTCGTTCGATCCGATGAGGAGGCGGTCGCCGCCGCTCGGCGCATCGGGTATCCGGTCGTCACGAAACCGCTGGACGGGAACCACGGCCGCGGCGTGGGCCTGGACCTCCGAAACGAGGAGTCGGTTCGCGCGGCCTTTCGCCGGGCGATGGCCGAGGCGCGCGGAGGGGTCGTCCTCGTTGAGCGCCACGTGACCGGGAACGATTACCGGGTGCTCGTGGTCGCCGGGCACATGGTGGCGGTGGCGCAGCGCGTTCCGGCACACGTCGTAGGCGACGGCGAGCACACGGTCCGCGAGCTCGTCGACATCACGAACCTGGATCCGCGCAGGGGCATCGGGCACGAGAAGGTCCTCACGCGCATCGTGATCGACGAGGAGGCCGAGGGGCTCGTACGAAGGCAGGGGTTCGGCCTGGACGACGTCGCCCCCAAGGGAGCGGTCGTCAAGCTCGTGGCGACCGGCAACATGTCCACCGGCGGCAGCTCGATCGATCGGACGTGGGAGGCACACGAGGACAACGTGGAGATCGCCGAGGAGGCGGCGCGTGTGGTGGGACTCGACGTCGCCGGCATCGACTTCCTCGCTCCCGACATCTCTCAGCCGGTTCGCGAAGCCGGAGGGGCCATCGTCGAGGTCAACGCCGCTCCAGGATTTCGCATGCACACTCATCCCACCGAGGGCGAGTCCCAGTATGTCGCCAAGCCGGTGATCGACCTTCTCTTCCCTCCGGGGACGCCGGCCCGGATCCCGATCATCGGGGTCACCGGATCGAACGGGAAGACGACCACCGTCCGGATGATCGCCCACATCATGAAGGGGATGGGCTTCAGGGTCGGCATGACGTCCACCGACGGGATCTACATCGACGACCGGCTGGTGAAGCGCGCCGACGCGAGCGGGCCGAAGTCGTCGCAGATGGTGCTGCAGAACCCGCGCATCGACTTCGCCGTCTTCGAGGTGGCCCGCGGCGGGATCCTCCGGGAGGGGCTCGGGTACGGCCGCAACGACGTCGCCGTCGTTACGAACGTCACCGGCGACCACCTGGGCCTCAAGGACGTGCACACGGTGGAGCAGCTCGCCGCCGTCAAGCGGGTGGTGGTCGAGGCGGTGCCCCGGAGCGGGGTGGCCGTGTTGAACGCCGACGACCCGCTCGTCGCCGAGATGCGCAGGCACTGCTCCGGATCGGTGATCCTGTTCTCCCTTCGGGAGGACAACGAGCTCGTCGAGCGATGGGTCGGTCGTGGAAACAAGGCAGTCGTGGTCCAGAAGGGCTCACTCGGCGAGATGATGGTGATCCGATGGGGGCGTCGCACGATGCCGATCGGCTGGGTCCATCAGCTCCCGTCCACCTTCGAGGGTCGCGCACGCATGATGGTGCAGAACGCCCTCGCGGCCGCCGCCGCGGCCCACGCCGCCGGCGCACATCTGCACGACATCCGCCAGGGCCTTCGGACCTTCAACACCTCGATCTACCAGGCGCCCGGCCGCCTGAACCTCTTCGAGCTAAACGGAGTCAAGGTATTGGTCGACTACGCGCACAACGCCCATGGCCTGGAGACAGTGGGCGACTTCGTCGAGCGGATGACCTCCAACACGCCGGCCTTCGCCCCGCCCGGTGCGGCGTCGTGGTCCGCGAACCTTCGCGTCGCGGTCGTCGCCACGCCGGGGGACCGGCGGAACGAGGACATGCGCGAGCTCGGTAAGGTCGCCGCCCGATATTTCGACGAGATCATCATCCGGGAGGACGCGAACCCGAGGGGCCGCAAGCGCGGAGAGGTGGCGGAACAGGTCTTCGAGGGCGTCCAGGAGGCCATTCGTGGCGGGCACCGGGTGGGAAGCGTCGAGATCGTCCTCGACGAGATGGAGGCCACCCGGCGGGCGCTGGACCGAAGCCGCCCCGGTGACCTCGTGCTCCTCTGCGTGGACTACGCGACGGAGGTCTGGAAGGAGCTCGAGGCCCGCCGGTCGCTCGCGCAGCCCAACGTCATGCGGCCGGAGGAGGGCGACGGGCAGCTCGAGGCCATCAGCGGGGACCCGGACCTGATCGAGTTCGGCGTCGGCCTGTAGGCCGGCCCTGGGGTAGGGGTTGGGCTCGCTGCTCAGGCCAGCCGTGTCTCCACTTGGCTGGTGCAGGCAGGGCACCGGGTCGCCGCGACTGGGATCTCGGTGAGGCAGAACTCGCAGCCCTTGGTGGTGGGCGCTGCGGTTTCCCGCGTCCGGCTCATCCGGTTGTAGGCGCGAACGATCAAGAACAGCACCAGCGCGATCAGCAGGAACGTCACGAGGGCCGTCAGGAACGTCCCGTATCTCACGACGCCGTCCCCGACGCTGAGGGTTAGCGCGTCGAAGTTCGGCTCGCCGAGGATCGCGGCGATCAACGGCAGGACGACCCCGGAGATGAGCGCCTCGATGACCGTCGCGAACGCCAGCGCCAGGACGAAGGCGACGGCGAGCTCCACGAGGTTCCCGCGCATCACGAACTCCTTGAACTCCCTGACCACGATCGACTCCTTTCGATAGGTCGACCCCGGATTGTCGCATCGCCTGCAAGAGGGCCCCAGTGGGATGCCATCGCGGCCGGGCCGGCCGGGACGGACTAGTTCTTTGTTGCTAGACTTCGCGCGTCCCGCTGGCCTCGAAGCCGAAAGGAAATGCCATGGGTGCTCGGACGGTTCTGGTGCGCGCGCTTCTCGTGAGTTTCGTCGTGGTAGGGGTCGTCGGGACTCCGGCGCCCTCCGGCGCGTCCCAGGCTCCGGACTCGGAGGCCTCGGGGGCTCTCTCGAGCCCGGACCGCATCCAGCGCGCCATCGCCTCGGGGGCGCTGACCCGGGAGCGGGGCTACCTCTACATCGCCTACGCGCTGCTCGCCCCGGACCGCCTGCCCCGCATCTATCGAAGCGATGTGCCGTTCCACGGGACCGTCTGGCTCCTCGAGCTGCGCCGGGTGGTGCAGACCCTGCCCGCCGGCCCGGAGCGGGCGGAGCTCGAGCGCCTGCTGACCCCCGACCCGGGGAGCTTCTGCGACGTCCTGTCGCCTACGCCGCTTCCCGATCAGATCCAGTCACCGCACTTCTACATCGAGTACGACGCGACCCTCATCGGCGGGAACAGCGGCCTGACCATCCAGGACTACATCGACTCGCTGGAGGGGTCCTGGACGACCGAGGTCGACAACTTCGGCTGGGCGGCCCCTCCCGTCTTCGAGGTCCCGCCCCCCGGTGGGAAGTACCATGTCCGGATCGAGCCGACGATGGCGCCAATCCTGTACGGGTTCGTCTCGAGCTCCGGGAAGTACGCCGGGCCGGTCGGCAACAACCCCAACACGGCCTGGAACGACCAGGACGCGGACGCATCGTGCATGGGGCTTAACAACGACTACTCGAACTTCCCCGGAACCCCACAGCGGGCGCTCGACGCTACTACCGCGCACGAGTTCAACCACTCGATCCAGTTCGGGTACGGCGCGCTGAGCGGGGCGAACGCGCCAGACTCGGTCTTCGTCGAGGGCGGCGCGACGTGGATGGAGGACGAGGTCTACGACTACTCGAACGACAACTACAACTACCTCTGGCCCACGTTCGAGAACGACATGGGCGAGTACGAAGACTCGCCCTACCCGTACTGGATCACCTGGCGGGGGCTGACCGAGCGATACGGCGCCGGGATCTCCGGTGGCGGTGAGGACGTCATGCAGCGGTCCTGGGAGATCACGAGCCGCAACGAGGGCAGCAACCTCGAGGCGATGAACTCCGCCCTTGCTCCCGAGGGGACCACCCTGGCAGCGGCCTACCACGCCTACGCCGTCGCGGTGAAGTTCAACAAGGCCTGCGGGGGCGGGTACGTGTATCCGTACTGCTTCGAGGAAGGCCCGCAGTACGTGAACGGCGACGGCGTGCAGCCGGGGGCGGGAGAGACCCAGCCGCACGGGACTATCGAGAGTCAGGGTGGGAGCTTCAGCGGCAGCATCCCGGACAACTATTCGCTGAACTGGGTGGTCATCCCGGAGACCGGTCCGTACCGCGTCACGCTCACCAATACCTCAACGGGCGGGGCGTTCAAGGGCAGCCTGATCTGCGACACGGGAAGGGGACTTCGAGTGCGTCCCCTTCGTGCCGTCGTAGGAGCCGGGGAGACCACCTCACGCCGGATGTTCAGGGGAACGTGTGTGAGCGCCGTTGCCGTCATCTCGAATCAGGCCCAGACGGCGCCGAACCCACCC
>JACDEY010000110.1:4377-4958 GCA_013816105.1 Actinomycetota bacterium | reverse complement strand
CGAACAGAGCACGCACGGGGCCGGGGAGGAACCGCGTGGTCTGTGAGTACGAGTGGCGATCCTCGAGGCCCCGGTTTCTGCGCGAGTAGCGAAGCGGCACGTACACGTACAGCGCGTCGCGCGCCCGGGTCAGCGCCACGTAGAACAGCCGGCGCTCCTCCTCGACCTGGTCGGCGTCGCCGGTCGCCATGTCGGACGGGATCATGCCGTCGGCCGCGTGGATGACGTGCACGACGTCCCACTCGGAGCCCTTGGCGGAGTGGATGGTGCTGAGTACGACGAAGTCCTCGTCGAGCAGCGGGGGGCCGGCCAGGTCGCCGGTGCCGCTCGGAGGATCGATGGTGAGGTCCGCGATGAACCGTCCCCGGGAGGCGTAGCCCCCGGCGATCAGCTCCAGCTGCTCGAGATCGTGCAGCCGGCTCCGGAAGGCCGGATAGCGACGGGCGAACACCCGATCGCAGAAGCGCCGAAGCCGCTGGATCTGCGCGGATGCCGGGGGTTCCTCGCCGCGGGCACCGCACTCCGCCAGTGCCGCGCGCAGCTCCTCGAAGTCCTCCCGGCCTGCCGCCGGGACCTCAAAA
>JACDEY010000110.1:0-4367 GCA_013816105.1 Actinomycetota bacterium | reverse complement strand
ACGCAGAAGCGGTGATGCGCCGCTTCCACCACCGAGGACGCCGATCCCCGACATCATCCTGCGGGCGGTGGCGGGCCCGACTCCGTCGACGAGCTGGAGGATGCGAAACCAGGCGAGCTCGTCTAGGGGGTTCTCCAGGACGCGGAGGAGACACACCAGGTCCTTTACGTGCGCGGCCTCCAGGAACTTCAGCCCTCCGTACTTGACGAAGGGGATGTTGCGCCGGCCCAGCTCGATCTCGAGGTGGTCGCTGTGGTGGGCCGCCCGGAACAGCACCGCCTGCCGCTTCAATTCGGTCCCCAGCTCCCGGTGCTCAAGAAGGTGCCTACACACTGCCTCGCTCTGATCGGCCTCGTCGAAGCAGGTCATCAGCATCGGCCGTCGTCCGCCCCGCCGCTCGCTCCAGAGCGTCTTCTCGTGGCGCTGGGGAGAGAGCGCGATGACGGCGTTGGACGCGTCCAGGATCGGCTTCGTCGAGCGGTAGCTCTGCTCGAGCCGGACGACGCGTGAGTCGGGGAACACCGTCGGAAACTCCAGGATGTTCCGGTTCGTGGCGGCCCGGAACGAGTAGATCGCCTGCGCGTCGTCCCCGACGACGACAAGTTCCCGGCGCCGCGTTCGCAGCTTCTGCAAGATGCTGGCCTGCAGCAGGTTCGTGTCCTGGTACTCGTCGACGAGCACATGGTCGAACAGCTCCTCCAGCCGATCGCCGGGCGAGGCTGTGGCCAGAGCGTCCCAGTACAGGAGCAGGTCGTCGTAGTCCAGGACGTTCCGGGCGCGCTTCCGCTCGACGTAGGCGCCGAAGATCTCGCGTATCTCGGCCGCCTCGCCCGCGCACCACGGAAAGGAACGTTCGAGGACCTCCGTGAGCCTCTCGCCCGCGTTCACGGTCCGTGAGTAGATGGCGGCCAGCGTGTCCTTCTGGGGAAAGCGACGCCCGCGCTCGCCAAGGTTCCGCTCGCCGCGAACGAGACCCAGCAGGTCGGCCGCGTCGGCCTGGTCCAGGACCGTGAAATCGGGCCCGATCCCCATCGGGCGGCCGTAACGCCGGAGCAGCCTGTTGGCCACAGCATGGAAGGTGCCGCCCTGGACGCGCGAAGCGGAAGCCGCATCGGCGAAGCGGCCGGCCCGCGAGAGCATCTCCCCGGCGGCTCGCCGGGTGAAGGTGAGGAGAAGAATCCGCTCCGGACTCACTCCGCGCTCGATGAGGTGGGCGACGCGGCAAGCCAGCGTGAGGGTCTTTCCGCTTCCCGCGCCGGCGACGACGAGCAGCGGTCCGCCGTCGTGGGTCACGGCCGCCCGCTGGGCCGGGTTCAGGATGCTCATCCACGTCGCCTTCGTCACGACTTCTCCGAACATGTGTTCGGCGCAGTATACGCGCGGACCGGTACACAACCCTCGAGGGACGGGGGTCACGTATATCGAGTCGGATGAGGGCCCGGCCGGTGTGGAAGCTGATCGCCATCGTCGCCGCGCTCTCCTCGGCGTGCGAGCGGCCTCCCGACTCCGCCGCGCTCCCAGACTCCGCGGAGGTCCGGCGGGCGGTCACGGTGGACGCTATTCGGGAACACCTGGAGGCACTGCAGCGACTCGCCGAGCGGAACGGAGGCAACCGCGCCGCCGGAACCGCCGGACACGACGAGTCCGCCGCGTACGTCTCCGGCGTCCTGGAGGACGCCGGACTGGAGGTCCACTCCCAGGAGTTCACGATTCCGGCCTTCGAGCAGGTGGAACCGTCGGAGCTCGAGGTGGCCGACACGGCCGGGGGAGGGCCGGAGGACGCCGAGCCGTTCGCCGACGGGGAGGACTTCAAGGCGATGCTGTACTCGGCGAGTGGCGACGTGGAGGCGGCGGTGGCGTTCCTCGACTTCGATCCGGCCGCATCCGGAGAGGAGCTCACCGGAGCCGGATGCGAGTCCTCCGACTTTGCCGGCTTTCCGACGGGAAGCATCGCGGTCCTGCAGGCGGGCCCATGCCTGCGGCGGGATCAGGTCGTGAACGCGCAGACCGCCGGCGCCGTCGCCGTCGTGGTCTCATACCCCGGCTGGCACGAGGGGAGCGTTCGGCGGCCGACGCTTCTGTCGCCGCTTCAGATCGAGGTGCCCGCCCTCTCCGCTTCCTCGGAGCTCGGCGCCGCGCTGTTCGAGGCGGCACGGGAAGCCGGCCCCTCACCGATCCACCTGCGCGTGTCCACGAACGTACGCACGATCGACCGGACCACAGTGAACGTGATCGCCGAGACCCCGAGCGGGGACGACGCCCACATCGTGATGGTCGGCGGGCATCTGGACTCGACCATGGACGGGCCGGGGATCAGCGACAACGGTTCGGGGACCGCCGCCATCCTCGAGGTGGCCGTTCGGCTAGCCTCCGCGGAGCTGCGCAACCGGGTCCGGTTCGCCTTCTGGAGCGGAGAGGAGCTCGGGCTGCTCGGATCTCGACACTACGTGGAGAGTCTCTCCGAGGACGAACGGGACTCCATCGCCCTTTACCTGAACCTCGACATGATCGCCTCCCCGAACTTCGTCCGCTTCGTTTACGCCGATGCGGGATCCCCCTCCGGATCGGAGGCGATCAACGACGTACTCGCCGGTTGGCTCCGGTCCCAAGGGCTCGAGACCGATCCGTTCGACCTCCAGGGAGGATCGGATCACGGATCGTTCGCCCAGGCCGGCATCCCTGTGGGGGGCCTGTTCACCGGGGCGACCGAACTCAAGGCCGTCAGCGAGGCCGGCGTCTACGGAGGAAGGCCGGGCGCGCAGGCGGATCCCTGCTACCACCTCGCCTGTGACACTCTGGAGGAGATCGACGAGCAGGTGCTGGGCGAGATGGCCGACGCCGCGGCCCACGCGGTGGTCACCTTTTCGACCAGAAGCCCCCCAATCCCGGGCTCCTGAACTGGCGACTCCGGTCGAACGCGCGGGTAACGGTTCACCGCAAGCGGGACGAAGACCATGATCATCGACATCACGCCGCTGCGCCGCTCCCGCGAGTTCCGACTCCTGTGGATTGGGCAGTCGGTCTCCGACATCGGAAGCCGCATCACCATGGTCGCCTTGCCGTTCCAGGTCTTCAGCCTCACCCGCTCATCGCTCGCCGTGGGGCTACTCGCGCTGTGCGAACTGGTGCCGCTCCTCACCCTATCGGTGATAGGCGGCGCGATCGCGGACGCCGTGGATCGCCGCCGGCTGCTGCTCTGGACGCACCTCGCCATGGCGGGCGCCTCGCTGATCCTGGCCGTCAACGCCCTAGGCTCCTTCCGCCACCTGTGGGTGCTGTACGCCGTCGGCGCCCTGACCGCGGGCCTGTATGCCCTGTACTCTCCCGGCCTTCGTTCCCTGGTCCCTCGGCTGGTCGATCCCGAGCTGCTCGTCCCGGCCATCGCCCTCACCACCGCCTACGGGAGCTTCGGGTTCCTCCTCGGCCCGATCCTCGGAGGGGCGTTGATCGCGGCGCTGGGGCTGACGTGGACCTACCTGATCGACGTGGCAACGTTCGGCGTCGCCCTCGGGACGCTCGCCGCGATGGCGGCGGCCCCCCCCGCCGAGGGAGCGGATCGGTTCGGGCTGAACTCCATCCGAGAGGGACTCAGGTTCGTGAGACGGAGGCCGGTCCTCCAGTCGACTTTCACGGTCGACCTCAACGCGATGATCTTCGGCATGCCCGAGGCACTCTTCCCCGCCGTGGCCGAACGCCTCGGCGGCGGCCCGCAGGTCCTCGGCCTACTCTTCGCGGCCCCACACGCGGGATCGTTCCTGGTCAACCTTTTCTCCGGGAGATCGAAGCACGTACGCCGCCAGGGACTGGCCGTCATGACGGCGGTCGTGGTCTGGGGAGGGGCGCTCGTCGTCTTCGGGCTGTCACCCGGGCTCTGGCTGGCGCTTCCGGCACTGGCCCTCGCGGGGGCGGCCGACATGTGGAGCGGCATCTTCCGCACCACCATCCTCCAAACGGTCGTCCCCGACGCCCTTCGGGGGCGACTCTCGGGCATCGAGCTCGCGGTCGTCGCGAGCGGGCCGGCTCTGGGAAACCTGGAGGCAGGCGTGGTGGCGACGCTCGTGAGCGTTCCGTTCGCGATCGTCTCAGGAGGGATCGCGTGCATCCTGGGCGTGGGCGTCCTCGGGGTGCTCGTACCCCAGTTCGCGCGGTACGACGCCCGCCACCCCACGCCCTGAGCCGACCGCTCAAGGGTTTCGACGGGATCAACCGGCTATCGGGAAGCTCTACAGGAGGGAGGACTGGCTGGACGGAGCCCGAGGCTTCCCTCGGCGCTCGCCCTCGCCAGCCGCCGGGTGCTCCACGAGCGCGATCACCCGTGCCGCCATGAACCGGCCAGTGCGGACCGTCTGTCCGGTCCGGGTCACCTC
>JACDEY010000109.1 GCA_013816105.1 Actinomycetota bacterium | reverse complement strand
CCTGTACACTGCGCGCAGTGAGGCGGTGATGAGGCGAGGGAACCTACGCACGCTTGCCCTCGCGCTCGTCCTTGGGGCGGCGCTCGCGGCGTCCTGCGCCCCCGTGGGAGGCGGGGCCGACCCCACGGTCTCCCCCGGCGGTGAGGACTTCGCTGCCGCTATCGCGCTCTCCGTCTCGGCCGAGGCGATCTACCTCGTGGACCCAGAGAACGGCCGGCGGAGGCTCGTGGCCGACGGCCTCCGGGACTTCCAGGCGGGGTACGCCGCGTGGGCCAGCGACCATCGCCGTCTGGCCTACGGAAACGGCGGCATCTATGTCGTCGATACCGCCCTGGCGGAGGAGACGCTGCTTATCGATGGGCCGGCGATCTCCATGCCGGCCTGGAGCCGAGACGGCAAGCGGATCGCCTACGGCGATGGCCTATCGCTTTGGATCACCTCGGCAGACTCCGAGGAGCCCGCCCGTCTTCAGCTTCCCGAAACCATCGCGCCGATCGGGATGACATGGCGTCCCGGGGACGGGATCGTTTTCCAGGGTCTGGCCCTCGACTGCACCACGTCCCTGGGATGCGTTTCCACCGAGCAGAGCGAACTGTTCTGGATCGCTCCGGACGGAACCGGACTGCGTCAGATCACGCACGTCGGGCACGCCGAGAACCCCAAGTGGTCCCCGGACGGCAGCAGCATCCTCTTCGTGCGGCGCCTGGGAGGAAAGGACGGCGCCCGGAGCACCGAGCTGTGGCAGGTCAACACGGACGGGACGGGGCTGAAGCAGGTGTTCCGGCTGTTCGACGTGGTTGCAGCCGACTGGTCACCCGACGGTCAGACGCTCGCCGTGCTTCGCAAGGGCGAGGAGGCTCGCACCCTTCAGCTCTGGACGGGGGATGCCGATGGATCGAACCTGCGGCCTCTCGGCACGGCGGTCCCCGGCACCCACGCCACAATCGACTGGTAGCGGTCACCCGTTCAGGTCGTCGCCCTGCTCCTCTACAACCACCCGTTCGATGACTACGGGTTCTCTCGGGCGGTCGTTCGACCCTCGAGGCAACCCGGCGATGGCGTGCACGGCGTCCATCCCCTCCCGAACCCGGCCGAAGATGGAGTAGGCCTTGGGAAGCCGCTGCCCCTTCGGCCCCTCGACGACGAAGAACTGACACCCGTTCGTGTCCGGCCCCGCGTTCGCCATGGCAACGGTTCCGGGCTCGTACCTCAAGTCGTTGTCCAGTTCGTCCTCAAACTCATAGCCGGGGCCCCCCCCACCGGTTCCCTTGGGGTCCCCGCCCTGGATGACGAAGCCGGGGACGACCCGATGAAACGTCAGCCCGTCGTAGAACCCCCGGCGGGCGAGGAACACGAAGTTGTTGACGGTCCGCGGCGCCTCGGCCGCGTAGAGGTCGATCGAGATCGTTCCGTGACGGGTCTCTAGCGTCGCCCGGTACTGCCGAGCCGGATCGATCTCCATCTCGGGCGCACGTGGATACGTCGGTCTACCGCTCATTGAACGCCTCCCCTAAGAAGGCCGGGACATCATGTTCCCCGGATCGCCAGGCTCTCGATGTACACGGAGTCCACCGGCGGCCCGTCCGTCGCTCCTGCCTGAATCGGAAGGTTCCCGATCCTCTCCACAACGTCCAGGCCGAACGTGACGCGCCCCACGACGGCGTACTCGGCCGGGAGCCCGGAGTCCTCACCCGTCACGACGAAGAACTGGCTGCCCGCGGTGCCGGGCGCCTCCGCCTGCCCCTTCGCCATCGCGACCACGCCCTTCGTGTACGCCGTGTTCGCGGGTGGCGGATCGACCGTCTGATAGCCCGGTCCCCCCGACCCGTCTCCGTTCGGGTCCCCGCCCTGGATGACGAAGCCCGTCGCGACCCGATGGAAGGTGAGCCCGTCGTAGAACCCCCGGCCGGCCAGGAACACGATGCTGTTCACGGTGTTCGGGGCCGTCGAAGGGTCGAGCTCCATCTCGAACGTCCCGCAAGACGTCTTGACGGTCGCCGTGTAGGTCCTGGCCGGATCGATCGTCATCTCCGGTGGCTGCGCGAACGAGGGTCTCTCACCGGAGGCGGCATCCGGAACTTCGGCGTCGCAGGCGACGGCCTGCGGTCCTGGGGAACTCGACGAGGGGGTAGGGGTGGCGCCGGCGGCCGGGCTGACCTCGTCTCCCCCTCGCAGGAGGACCCAGGCTCCGAAGCCGAGGCCCGCGGCCGCGAACGCGATCCCGACCGTCGCCGCGAGGATTCGCTGCCGCCGCCTCTTGCGGCGCTCCGCCGCTCGTCGGGCGGCGAGCTTCGCTAGCTGTCTGTCTCGGGTTCGACGGCTGGACATGATGGGACGGGACAGCCTATCGGCCGTCGAGCTCCCCGACCATGCGGGATGCGAGCCCGTCGAGGATGTCCGTCTCCGACACCACGGCCTGCGAGAAGCCCCAGCGCTGCATGACGCTCACGAGGATGGTCGCACCGGCCGGGATGACGTCCTCGCGGCCCGCGGCCATCACCGGGAGCGCTCGGCGCTCGGCCGTCGTCATGTCTGAGAGCAGCCGAAAGACCCGTTCGGCGTCTCCGCGTGGAAGCGAGGAACGGTGCAGCCGCTCCGGGTCGTACTCCGGGAGTGCCAGCGCGATAGCCTGGACCGTCGTTGCCGTCCCAGCGACCGCGACCAGCGTGCGCGCGTCGTGGACCGCCACCCTGTCCTCCACATCGCTCAGGGCCTCGGCTACGGCCCGCTCCATCGCGGCGAGCTCGTCGAAGGACGGCGGGTCCGTCCGGACGAAACGCTCCGTCAGACGGACGCTGCCGATCTGTACGGAGTGGATACTCGAGGGGCGCCGATCCCCAAGGACGAACTCGGTGCTGCCGCCGCCGATGTCGACGACGAGGTAGGGACCCGGGGCGTTCAGGCCGCGCGTCGCCCCCTGGAAGGTGAGACGGCCCTCTTCGTCCCCGGAGAGGATCTCCATCGGCTCCCCGGTGAGCTTGCGGACCGCATCCGCGAGTGCCTCCCTGTTCGAGGCGTCGCGCACGGCGCTCGTAGCGGCGAGGTGTATGCGCTCGGCGCCGAGCGCCCGGGCGCGCCGGCAGTATCGGCCGAGAACCGCGACCGTGCGGCGAAGCGCCTCCGGCGCCAGACGTCCGGTTCTGTCCACGTCCTGTCCGAGCCGGGTGATCACCATGTCCCGGGCGAGCTCGACCACCTCCTCCTCCCCCTTCGATGCCCGGACGACGAGGAGGCGGATCGAGTTCGTCCCGAGATCGATCGCGGCCAGGCGCCGGCCGGGACGCTCGTAGTGCACCGGTTCCGACGCCGCCAACCGCTTGGCCACCCAGCGGCCGATCGGGTCACGGCCTCCGCCGATCGTGTACGCGTAGTGCGCGTGGAGGCACTTGACGCCGCGAGCGGCGCCGCCGACGCCACCCCAGCTCCCGGCTTCCGCAAGGTGCGTTCCCCGCTCCGCGGCGTACTGCTCGTGCGCGCGGCGAAAGCGCACCCGAAGCACGGGGTCGGCCTCCACCGCTTCGTCCAGACTCTTGATCCACCCGGCGGATTCCAGCCGCGAGACGGCCTTCACGGTCTCCGGGCACGTGAGCCAGTAGAGGGTCGGAAACGGCGCTCCTCGCTCGTCGACGGGGTGGTTGCGGATGACGAGGGGGTGCCCGGAGGCGCAACGGGCGACCACGGTGAATGGAACGGAGGGCTCACGCCCAAGCTGGGCCGAGACGTCCCGGCGATCGGTGGCGCTTGCTATTTGCGCTTGTTCTCGACCGCGCGGCGGTAGTCGACGAGGCGCTCCTCGGACTGCCGCATGAAGCGCTTCAGCTTCTGCTCGAACTCGGGGTCCTTGCCGCGGTGCCGCTGAACGCTCGGAGAGGGATCCTGCAGAGCCTTGATCGAGAGGTCGATCTTGCCGTCTTCCTTGATGGCGACGACCTTGGCCTTGATCTGGTCTCCCACCCGGATGTGGTCCTCGACGTTCCGGACGTAGTTCCGGTCGATCTCGGAGATGTGGACCAGGCCGAGCCGGCCGTCTTCGAGTTGGAGGAATGCCCCGTAGGGGGCGACACGCTGCACGGTCGCCTCCACGACCGCTCCGACCTCTACCTCTGCGATGTCTGCTCCTTTCCGAGAGAAAGCAACCGATGGGGAACGATTCGCACTATCCCACCGGCCCCTGACCTCGTCAACCGCGAATGTCCGATGGCGTGCCCGACCGTCGGCGGCGCAGCCCTCGAAGGACACGGAGGTTCTCTCGCATCGTGCGCTTGGTCTGTTGCGGAACGAGGGGTGGGCGCTTGAGTCGGGGCAGCGCGAAGGCGACAGCGCCGCCGACGAACGCCAGGAAGGCAACGGTGACCAGCAACCGAGCGACCCAAAGGGGCATCAGGCCGTCGAGGCCGCGGGCCCCCGCCTGAGCGAGGAAGGCGAACGCGACTATCACGATCACGCCACCGGCGAGAAGCGCCACGGCGCCTTGCACGCGGGCGAGAACGGCCTCCCGGATCTCCTGGCGGGCGAGCTTCGTCTCCTTCCGGACGAGCCCCTGCAGCCCACCAGCGATGGAGGCCGCCCGGCCGGCCGTCGAACGCCCCCCCCAAGGCCCTCCGGCATCGGCAGGCCCAGCCGGCGCCTCGTGACCGTGCACGCTCGGAAGGGTCTGTCCACTCGCCACCGTGTCGGCCCCGGTCGAGGGGGCGGCGCCGGGTTCGAACCTCACGCGGACGTCCTGTTCGGACATGCGCTCCTCCACCTCGGCCCCGCGGCGAAGGACACGCTCGTCCCCTTCCGTGAGCGGGGGCTCGAGCGAAAGACTCCTCGGCCACAGCCGGTTCACGAGCACCACGTTGATCTCAGCCGAGTAGAGCATCAGCGTGGCCCCGAGATAGAGCCAAGCGAGGAGCCCGATCACGAGGCCGAAGAACCCATAGGTATCACTCGCGCCCTGGACCTGGTTGTTCACGTAGTAGCCGCCCAGGAC
>JACDEY010000108.1 GCA_013816105.1 Actinomycetota bacterium | reverse complement strand
GCCGAGCGCCGCGGGGCGGAGGAGGGCCCGTGAGCCAGCGCCCCTCCCTCAACACGAGCGCCGTCCGCCCCGAGCGGAAGGAGATGGCGCGACGCGGCCGTCTGATGGTCGTGCCTGCCCCACGCGAGCGGGTGGGCGCAGGTATCTGGTTCTTCCTCCTCGCCTTCGTTCTCACCGCTTCTCTGGTGACCGCGGTGGTCGTCCTGCAGGCCCTCGTCTCCCAGGGGTCGTTCGGTGTCCAGGAGCTCGCCCGGCTGACCACGCGGCTGGAGCGGGACAACGGAGAGCTCCGTCGGGAGGTGGCCGAGCTCTCGGCCCCGAGCCGTATCGTGGAGGAGGCGCGCAGGTTCGGCCTGCAACCTCCACAAGAGGTCGAGATCGTCTTCGTCGAAGGGAGAGGGCGAGGCGGAGACGGCGGGGCCGCCTCGGGCGGCGAAGGATCGGACCGATGACCGGAAGCGGCCGAAAGAAGGGGGCCGCCCACGGAAGCCCGGCGTTACCCGTGATCGTCGGGCGCCGGTGCGGAGGCCGGTGAGCCGGGGTGGCGCGGGCCAGGGATCGGCGCAACGAGGGTCGGGGCAGCGAGTGTCGGCCCGGCGACCGTCGCCGGCCGGGCGATCCCGCCGCCCACGACGCCGGCTCTCGCGACCGCCGGCTCAGCGTCTCGTCGGCCTTCTTGTGGTCTTCGTACTGGGTTTCTCCGCGATCCTCGTGCGGTTGGTTGTACTTCAGGTGGCGGACGCGTCCGCTTACCAGGACCTCGCTCAGGCGCAGCGCGGGCGGGTGATAAGCGTGCCCGCGCCCCGCGGCTCGATATTCGATCGCGACCTGCACGAGCTCGCGATGTCGCTGCCCGCCAAGGCCGTGTTCGTGGACCCCGCTCTGGTCCGCAAGCCCATGCAGGTGGCGAGGACGGTGGCCGGGGTCCTCGACCTTTCCCCCGCCAAGGTCTACGCGGCGGTGACGGCCGCCGAGGGTCGTTTCGTCTACCTCGCCCGCGGAGTGGAGGTGGAGACGGCCGAACGCCTGAAGGATATGAAGCTACCCGGCATCGGGTTCCTCGACGAGACCCGCCGGTACTACCCGGCCGGTGACGTCGCGTCCCAGGTCCTCGGGTTCGTGGGGGTGGACGGTACGGGGCTCGAGGGCCTGGAGCGCCAGTACGACTCGCTCCTGGCCGGCCGGGAGGGTCATGCTCAGGTTGAGGAAGACCCCAACGGGCGGATGATCCCTCAGGCCGTCCGGCGGGACGACCCTCCCGTCCCCGGCCGGGATGTCGTGCTCACCATCGACCAGGACCTGCAGTATCGGGCTCAGGTCTCGCTCGAGAGGGCGGTCCGCACAAACAAGGCACGCGGTGGAACCGTCATCGTGATGGACCCGAAGACGGGAGACGTGCTGGCGATGGCCACCTATCCCTGGTTCGACCCCAACGACTTCTCCGCGGCCTCCTCGGAGGAGTGGCGGAACAGAGCCGTCACAGATGCCTTCGAGCCCGGATCGGTCAACAAGGTAATCATGGCCGCGGCCACGCTGGAACTGGGACTCGTTACCCTCGACCAGAGGTTCAACATCGCCGACGAGATAGACGTCTTCGACCGCACGTACCGCGACGTCCACTCTCACCCGATGCAGCAGATGACCCTCGCCGACATCGTGGCCCAGTCGAGCAACGTGGGCGCCATCACCGTGGCGAACCTCCTCGGCGACCAGATGCTCGCGTCCTATCTGTACGAGTTCGGCTTCGGAAAGCCCACCGGGATCGGGTTCCCGGGTGAATCGCCCGGCATCCTGGCACCCGCGGAGGAGTGGTGGGGCACGACGTTGGCCTCCATCTCCATCGGCCATGGTGTCGCCGTCACCGCCCTCCAGATGGCCGGCGTCTACGCCACGATCGCGAACGCCGGGGTCTCGATCCGGCCACGGCTCGTCCGCGGGACGGTCGAAGACGACGGAGCGTTCGCGCCATCCCCCCCGTCGCCCTCGCGACGCGTTGTCTCAGAGGACACGGCCGCCGCCGTCACGCGAACGCTCTCCTACGCGGTCCAGGTGGGGACCGGCGGGGAGGCGGAGATCCCCGGCTTCTGGGTCGCCGGCAAGACGGGGACCGCGCAGAAGCCGCTCCCGAACGCCCCCGGGTATAGCGACAAGTACGTGGCCTCGTTCATCGGGATCACCCCGGCGTCGGACCCGGCCCTCGTCGTCGCGGCGGTGCTGGACGAGCCGGAGACGAAGTACGGGGGAGTGGCCGCGGCTCCCCTGTTCCAGGAAGTCGCCCGTTTCGCTCTTGCCCTGCTTCGAGTGCCGCCGGCACCGAAACCACCCCCTCCTCCGAGCGCCTCGCCGGTCGGGTTAGGGTGAACCGGGCCATGCTAGGATCCCCCCAGCTCGGAGCGCCTACCGGCGGTCCCGACGGCGCCTCCGCGGCTCCCCGAAGCGATCCCGTACGGATGCGCCACGCGACTGCTCCCATGCCTCCGGTCGCACCCTTGCTCGCAGATCTCCTGACGGGCGTAGACGAGGCCGAGTCCAGCGGGAACGCCGCGATCGCCGTGACGGACGTGACGCACCGATCGTCTGAGGTTCGCTCCGGCGCGCTCTTCTTCTGCGTCCCCGGAGACCATGTCGACGGGCACGCCTACGCGCCCGAGGCGGCCTCGTGCGGCGCCTCCGCGGTCGTGGTCGAACGATGGGTTGGAGATCTCCCGGTGGTCCAGGTTCGCGTCCCATCGGTCCGGCGGGCGATGGGTCCGATCGCCTCGTCTTTCTTCGAACGGCCATCCGAGCGGATGTCGGTCGTCGGCGTCACCGGGACGAACGGCAAGACGACGACGACCTACCTCCTCGAGTCGATCTTCGGCCAGGCGGGCCTGCCGGCAGGCGTCGTCGGGACGACGGGCGTCCGGATCCTCGGACGGACGGTGCCGTTCGAACGGACGACGCCGGAGGCGCCGGACCTCCAGAGGCTTCTCCGGCGCATGGCCAACGAAGGGGTGGTGGCCGCCGCGATGGAGGTCTCCTCGCACGGGCTGGACCAGCACCGCGTCGACGGAACCCGCTACTCGTGCGCGGTGTTCACGAACCTCTCGCAGGACCACCTCGACTATCACCCGTCAATGCAGGAGTACTTTGACGCTAAGGCGCGGCTGTTCACGCCCGAGCTCTCCGAGCGTGCCGTCGTGAACGCCGACGTCCCCGAGGGCCGGGCGCTCGCTCGCCGCTCGCTGGTCTGCACGCGAACGTTTGGCCTCGACCCGAGCGCGGACATTCGCGCGAGCGATGTCGAGGTGACCCAGTCGGGAATCTCCTTCAGGGTTGACGGGCTCGCCGTCCGTTCGCGGCTTCGGGGGAGCTTCAACGTATCGAACTGCCTGGGCGCCCTCGCGGCCGCAAGGGCGATCGGCATCGACGATGCGGCAATCGTTCGAGGGATCGGCGAGCTCTCCGGAGTTCCGGGGCGGCTGGAACCGGTGGAGGCCGGGCAGCCCTTCTCTGTGCTCGTCGATTACGCCCACTCGCCGGACAGCCTGGAGAACGTCCTGCGTACGGTCCGGGATCTCACCGGCGGCCGCGTCGTGGTCGTCTTCGGATGCGGCGGCGACCGCGACCGCGGCAAGCGTCCTCTCATGGGGCGCGCCGCCACCTCGCTCGCCGACCTGTCGATAATCACCAGTGACAACCCGCGTTCGGAGGCACCCGAAGCGATCATCGCGGAGATCGAGCCCGGCGCGCGGGAGGGTGGCGGATCGTACGCGGTCGAGACCGACAGGCGGGCCGCCATCCGTCTTGCGCTGATCGAGGCGGCCGCCGGTGACGTCGTGCTGATCGCGGGAAAGGGACACGAGACGGGCCAGGAGTTCCGGGACGGCATCCTCCCCTTCGACGACCGAACCACGGCGATCGAGGAGCTCCGCTCCCTCGGACTGACTGGGGGCCGATGAACCCCAGGACGCCATCACAGGTGGCGACCGATGTCCACGGTCACCTCGTCGATTCGGCCCGGGCACATGGGCCGGTGAGTGGGTGTGCGATCGACAGCCGCCGGGTCCGTCCCGGCGATCTCTTCGTGGCTCTGGCGGGCGAGCACGTCGACGGCCATCGATACATCGAGGGCGCATTCGCTCGCGGCGCCGCGGCGGCCCTGGTTCGTAGTGGTGCCTGGGCGCAGAGTCGGGATGCTCCCGCGCGGCCCATCATCGAGGTCGACGACCCTGCCCGCGCCCTCCTCGATCTCGCGCGAGCCGAGCGCGGCCGCCTGCGCGCGACCGTAATCGCCATAACGGGCTCGACGGGAAAGACTTGCACGAAGGACTTCACCGCGGCGGTTCTCGGGCGACGCCTGCGGGTGACGGCCAGTCCGGCCTCGTTCAACAACGAGGTCGGCCTGCCGCTCACCATCCTCGCGGCGGACGTCACCACCCAGGCGGTCGTGTGTGAGATGGGCAGCCGGGGCCGGGGGCACATCCGCGCGCTCTGCGAGATCGCCAGGCCGCAGATCGGGGTCGTCACCAACGTGGGGTTGGCGCATCTCGAGCTGTTCGGCTCGCCCGAAGCGCTGCACGCCGCGAAGGCCGAGCTGCCGCAGGCCCTTCCCACGGGGGGGACGGCGGTGTTGAACGCCGACGATCCAGTAGTCCGCGGGTACGCCGATTCGACCGACGCAGACGTGGTGCGTTTCGGACTGGGTCACGATGCCGTCGTCCGGGCGGAGGCGCTCGCGCTCGAAGAGCGCACCGGGCGCTCTCGGTTCCGTCTCGAGACGCCGGACGGCAGGGCCACGGTTCACCTTCCGGTCCCAGGTGAGCACATGGTGGCGAATGCGCTGGCCGCGGCGGCGGTCGGGTGGGTACTCGGCGTGCCGGTCGAGGAGTCGGCCGCCGGCCTGGCGGCCGCCCAGGTCGGCGGGAGCCGCATGGAGGTGTTCGAGACGCCGGCCGGGCTGCGCATAGTCAACGACGCCTACAACGCCAACCCGGCCTCGATGGCCGCCGCCC
>JACDEY010000107.1 GCA_013816105.1 Actinomycetota bacterium | reverse complement strand
AGATCACTGCCCACCTCGAATATCTCGCCGAGGTCCGAGACGCGGCCGACGAGGCTGGCAACCGGCTCGAAGCGGTACTGGAGGCCTACGCGCTCATCTGCCACGAGTCCCGCCAGCACCACGACACCGAACTGGCGGCGTTCCTGCATCGAGACGAGCAGGTCGGCCGAGCGGAGCGGCAGCTCCGCGACATGATCCGAGACCTGCTGACCGAGGGCGCAGGGGCCGGGGAGGTCCGGGACGATGTAGCGCCTGACGAGCTCGCGATCTACTGCCTCCACGCGCTCGCAGCAGCCACCAGCCTACCGTCGAAGGCTGCGGTCCGCCGGCTCGTCACGGTCACTATGGCTGGGGTGCGCCCCCGTGTCGTCTCGCTTTGATGCCGCTTGCCTCTCCTGACATTAGAGAATTGGGCGTGATGGCTGGGCTGCCCGGTGTCGGGGCGTCGTATATCTGATCGAGAGACCGGGAGCGTGCCCATGAGACGCCTGTCGATTTCAGCAACATGGATGTTGATGGCCCTGGTCGTCTCATGCGGAGTCGATGACCCCGAGGCCGAGCGAATCAAGGATATCGAACCCGGCATCGCCGCCCTTGAAGTCGACTGGGAGGACCCGATAGACGGCGTTCCCGTCGAGACCGTAGAGCAAGCGCAGGCCCTGTTGGACTTCGAGGTGTTGGAGCCGGAGGGCCTCGGCGAGCCCACGGCCTTGTTCATCGACCTGCCCGACAGCCCCGCCGTCATCGCCTTCGTGTTCGAGTCGCCTCGATACGGCCCGGTGGTCGTCAAGGAGTACCGGCCGGATGTCCCAGCCGAGGATTGGGATGCGTCGCTCGAGGAGCTCGTCGCAGGGAACGACGCTCCGACGCGGTCGGGGCGGGCCGACATCGTCACCATCGGCGACGCCCTGAGAGCGCTCGTGACCACTTCCGAGGATGGTTCGGTTTCCAGCCTCTTCCTCCACATGGGTGACAAGGAAATCAGCATCCGAGGACCGGATCTCCAGTTCGATGATGTCGTAGCCATCGCCAACGGCTTTGCGTGATCCCTCTCGTCCCTCAGTGAGGGCCTCGTCGCTCGAGCGGTGGCTTACCGCACTGACTGCAGGCCGTGACGCGAAGGCTTGACCGTCGCGATGGCTCTTGCCATAGTGCGCACCATGATCCGCAGCCGCACCCTCGTCTTAGGAGGGGCCTTGGCGCTCCTCTCCTCCACCGGGACGGTCGGGTCGCCTGCGCACCCTGGACTCCATAAGGCCACGTCACCCGAAGTGGCGCTTTCCGACCCAGCACGAATCACGGCAGCTGTCGATGAGGCTTTCTCGGGATTCGTCCCCAACCGCGGGCAGATGAACGACGGGGTCCTCTACGCGAGCCGCAGCCTCGGCCACTCGCTGCTCCTCACGGTCGATGGGGTGGTGCTGGCGGCATCGGAAGCTTCGGAGTCCGCCCTGGCCCTCAGCTTCATCGGGGCGAACTCCGCTCCCCGGGTCATCGGGCGGGACCAGCTCCCCGGCACGTTCAACTTCTTGCTTGGCAACGACCCGGAACAATGGCACGTCGGGCTCCCGCGGTATGGGAAAGCGGTGTACGAGGACATCTGGGCTGGCATCGACGCGGTGATGCGTGGAGGGCCGGGGCAGCTCACCTACGAGTTTGTGGTGGATGCTGGCGTCGACCCCTCCCGCATCCGCCTGGCCTACGAGGGCGCGAAGAGCCTCTCGATCGATGCTTCGGGGGACATGACCATCCATACTCCCCTAGGACCGCTGCGGGATTCTCGACCAGTGAGCTATCAGATCCTGAACGGCCGCCGGGTAACGGTGGACAGCCGTTTCGCCATGGCCGGGGAATCAGACACGTTTGGGTTCACCGTGGGGGCCGGGTACGACCCGCAACGTCGGCTTGTGATCGATCCTGTTCTCGACTACTCGACATTGCTCGGAGGGTCGGCGCTCGAGTTCGGTAGCGCCATCGCGGTCGATGACCAGGGGAGCCCATACGTGGCGGGATCGACGTACTCGGCGGACTTCCCGACGACCCCGGGGGCATTCGATCCCACGTTCAACGGTGGCCTCTACGACGCCTTCGTGGCAAAGATGGATCCGGCCGGATCGCGCCTCGTCTATTCCACCTTTCTCGGTGGGTCTGGTTCGGCGGACGAGGCCTTCGGCCTCGCAGTCGATCACCTCGGGCGAGCCTACGTGACCGGGCAGACCCTCTCCCCCGATTTTCCCACGACCCCCGGGGCCTTCGACCGGGTCTTCGGGGTCGAGGACGCGTTCGTGACCCGCCTGGACCCCAGCGGCTCCAGCCTCGAGTACTCCACGTTCCTAGGCGGAGACGAGGGGCGTGGTTCGGACATCGCCCTCGGCATCGCGGTTGGTGAGGGAGGCAGCGCCTTCGTCACCGGCCACACTTATTCCACGAACTTCCCGACCACGCCGGACGCCTTTGACGGGACGTTCAACGGTGTGGACGACGCATTCATCACCAAGTTCGCCCCCGACGGGTCTTCACTCGAGTTCTCCACGTACCTCGGCGGGTTCGACTCCGAGTGGGGCCGCGAGATCGCACTGGACCGGCGGGGGTTGCCCTACGTCTCCGGCTTCACGGCATCCCCCGACTTCCCCACGACCCAAGGTGCCTTCGATCGAAGCTTCAACGGGGTGGTAGATGCCTTCGTCGCAAAGCTGGACCCCACGGGGACCGGGCTCGTCTACGCGACATACGTGGGCGGGAGGAAACGGGACGGTCTCTTCCAGGGGATGGACGTGGATGAGGAGGGCAATGTCTACGTGGTCGGCGACACGATGTCGTCGGACTTCCCCACGACGCCGGGCTCCTTCGACACCACGTTCAACGGCAGGATCGACGCGTTCGTGTTCAAGCTGAACCGGAGCGGCTCGGGCATCGCGTATTCGACGTACGTGGGAGGGCCGTACGAAGACCTTGGCCACGGCCTCGCGGTGGACCGGACCGGCCATGCCTTTGCCACGGGCTGGTCTTTGGGACGGTTTCCCGTGACGCTGGATGCATACGACCGCATGGCCGATGGGGTCGAAGCATTCCTGATCTTGCTCAGCCCAACTGGTACCAGCCTGACCTATTCGACCTACCTCGGGGGTTCCGGGGAAGACTTGGGCAAGGGCATCGCGCTCGACCAGCAAGGGGATCCCTACGTCACCGGTGAAACCTTCTCGGCCGACTTCCCCACCACCGAAGAGGCCTTCGATCGCACCTTCAACGGCGAGACTGATGCCTTCGTGACGAAGTTTGATTTCCGAAGCGGAATGGATCCCGCTCAACCGAGGCCCTGACACGCGGAGAAGTGTTCCCGGGGGCCTGGGTTCGAAGAGCCCGCGCTCCGCACCTGGGGGCTGGCTCTATGCTTCGACGTCATGGCCATGGAGGGCTCGGCACACGAGGCTGAAGGCGCCGGTCCTGCGGCTTTCGGTAGCCCGGAGCCGGTCGCCGATCTGAACTGGAAGTCTGACCGCGCGCGGCGGTTCGCGGATGGTGCGCTCGACCTGTGGCAGGAGTTCCTGGACCGGCTCGCCGAGCTACCGGTAACGCACGGGCGCTCCGACGAACAGGTCCGGGAGGCCGTGGCCCTGGAAGTTCCCGAGGAGCCGATGGGCGACGAGGCGCTCCTCGCATACCTTCGGGACGTCGTTCTCGAGTGGTCAATGTACCCCGGTCATCCGCGATTCATGGCCTACATCTCCGGGTCGGGCACGGTGCCCGGCGCGGTGGCCGACCTGCTGGCGGCGGCCGTGAACATGAATCTCGGCGCGTGGCGTCTCGCACCCTCGGCCACCGAGATCGAACTGCACGTGATCCGGTGGTTCGCCGAACAGTTCGGCCTGCCGGAGGAGGCCGGTGGCCTGTTCCTCTCGGGCGGTGCGATGGCGAACTTCGTGTGCCTCAAGGTCGCACGCGACCAGAAGGCGGGTTGGGACGTTCGCAACGAGGGCGTGTCCGCCGGCCAGCCCCTGGCGTTCTACGGGTCCGAAGAGCTGCACGTCGTGTCCGACCGAGCAGCCGACATGCTGGGGATGGGGGGGAAGGCGGTCCGCAAGATCCCCGTGACACAGGACTTCAGGATGCGCGTCGACGCACTGCGGGAAGCCATCCGAGGCGACCGGGCGCGGGGCGTGCGGCCCGTGGCAGTGATCGCCTCCGCGGGCACGGTCGCCACCGGCGCGATCGATCCGCTCGAGGAGATCGCCGAGGTCTGCGAGCAGGAGGGGCTGTGGTTCCACGTTGACGCGGCGTACGGCGGGCCGGCGATCCTAGCCGATGACCTCCGACCTCTCTTTCGAGGCATCGAGCGCGCCGACTCGGTAGCGTTCGATCCGCACAAGTGGCTTTACACGCCTCACTCGGGCGGCTGCGCGATCGTTCGCGACGCGGTGCGTCTCTTCGAGTCCTTCGCGGTCGCGCCGTCCTACGTGTACACCGACCGCCAGCGCGCCCTCTCGGGAGTGGACCTGGGGGTCATGGGGCCGCAGTTCAGCCGTGGGTTCCAGGCGCTAAAGGTCTGGGTGTCGCTTCTCGCGCACGGCCGCCGCGCCTACGGGCAGCGGATCTCGCACGACGCCGCGCTCGCGCGCTACATGGGCGATCGCGTGGACGCTCGGCCGGACATGGAGCTCGCCGTCCCCGTGTCGCTCTCGATCTGCTGTTTCCGCTACCGTCCGCCGGATCTCGAAGAAGGCCCGGGCACCGAGGAGTACCTGAACCGGCTGAACGAACGACTGATGATGGAGCTCCAGCTCGACGGCAGAGCGTACTGCTCGAACGCGGTCCTGAGCGGGCGCTTCTACCTGCGGGCGTGCATCGTGAACTTCCGTACGGAGGCCGAGGACGTCGACGCCCTCCTCGACGTCGCGGCCGAGCTCGGCGCCAGCCTGCACGAGGAGATGCGAGGAGGGCGCGCGGGCGCGCAGCCCGCCTGAGCCGCCGCCGGCCTGTGCCGCTCAGGGCTCGGC
>JACDEY010000106.1 GCA_013816105.1 Actinomycetota bacterium | reverse complement strand
GCGCCACGTAGCAGGTCCGGCGCTCCTCGACGAGCGCCTGGTTCTGCAGAGCCTGCCAGAAGGTCCTCAGAACTCCTTCGAACTTCGGAAGGACCTCCCGGTCGCCGCGAAGATGGAAGTCGAGCGACCTTCCCTTCTCGGCCGGGTTCTGCTGGACCCGCACGTCCGGAAGGAGCCCTTTCGCCAGGCCGGGCACGAAGACCGTGTCGAACTCCAGGCCCTTGGCCTGGTGGATGGTCATCACCTTCACGGAATCGTCCTCGGAGGGCTGCACGGGCGACCACTCCGAGTCCTCGCTGGCCTCCACGACGTCCACGTAGTCGAGGAAAGCCCCGAGTGTCAGCTCGCCCTCGAGCGGCGCGAAGGCCCGGACCTCGTCCAGGAACGCGGACAGGTTTCGCTTCGTGGCGATCGCCGCCGCCGTGTCCAGGCTGGCATCCAGCTCGGCCAGCAGGCCGATCCGGCGCACGACCTCGGCCAGGAACTCGCTCACCGGCCGCCGAGCCTCCACCCGGAGCGCCGCCAGCTCGGCCCGGAACTCCTCCAGACGCCGCAGGCCCTCCTCGGAGGCGCCCTCGACCTCCTCCAGGTGCTCCAGCGCCTCCGCGAACAGGAACGGAGGCGTCTCACCCTCTTCCTCGTCGGTCAGATCCCGTCCCCGGCCCCGCAGCTCGTAATTCCTGTCCTTCGCCCAAGCGGCCACGCGCGCGAGATCCTTGAACCCGACCCGGTAGCGGGGGCCGAGAAGGATCCGGGCGAGGCTGACGCTCGCGAACGGGTCGGCGACCGCCCGCGCGTAGGCGAGGACCTCGACCACCTCAGGGACTCTGACCAGTCCCGCCAGTCCGACGATCTCGGCCGGGATGCCGGCCTCCGCGAACGCCTGCTGGATGGGAACGAACAGCCGGCTCTTGCGGCAGAGCACGGCGAACGTGGACCAGTCGGGCGCCGGGCCGCCCCCGGCGCGAAGCGACAGGATCCGCTCCGCTATCCCTTTCGCCTCCGACCATTCGTCCTCGTGCCGCACGACCTCGACCGAGCCTTCGCCGTTCGGGGGCCAGGGCCGAAGCTCCCTGTCGGGGTCCGGCCGCTGCTCCGGAGGAAGGGGCGAAATGATCCGGTCGGCCGCGGCGAGGATGCTCGCCCCCGACCGGAAGTTGGTGTACAGGGGCAGCTTCTCGGAGGGGGAGCCGTCGGCCCTGGGGAACTGCGCGGGGAACTGCTGCAGGTTGTGGAGGCTCGCCCCCCTCCAGGCGTAGATGTTCTGGTCCGGGTCGCCCACGGCGGCCACGGGAAAGCCGTCCCCGAAGACACGGGCGATGAGGTCGGCCTGCGCCACGTTCGTGTCCTGATACTCGTCGAGGACCGCGGCCCGGAAGCGCTCGCGGTGCTCCGCCGCCACCTGGGGAAACCGCTCGGCGACGTCGAGCGCCAGCATGATCTGGTCCCCGAAGTCGAGGACCCCCATCTCGCGCTTCATCGCCTGGAACCGTCCGACGGCCCGGGCGAGCTCGATTCGCTCGAGGGCCGCCGCGCTCACCCTGGCGTCGCTCTTCTCGCCACGGAGCTCGGCGACGAGCCGTTCGTTGGAGTCGATCACCTGGCCCGGGGAGACCCGGTGGTTCGCCATCTGGTCGTCCAGCGCCAGGATGTTGCCGATGAGCGTGGGCTGCCACGTGGCTTTCGCATGCTCGAACGTCATCTCGTCCAGCACGCGGGCGCACAGCTCCGTCCGCTGCGCGGCGGACAGGACGCGCTGGGACGGCTCGACGCCGGCGAGGAGGCCGTGCCGCTCGAGGATCTGGGCCGCGAACCCGTGATAGTTGAGGATGGTGGGTTCCTCGCCCTCGGGCAGCTCGACGGTGGCGAGCGACTTGCGGATCCGCTGGCGAAGGTTCTCGGTGGCCTTGTTCGTGAACGTGAGGCACAGGACGCTTCCCGGGAGAACCCCGGCGTGCTCGGCGGCGATCCGGCCCGTGGCAACGAGCGCGAGGTACACGACGCGGGCGGCGATGACCGAGGTCTTCCCCGAGCCGGCGCCGGCGACGATGACGTAGGGCTCGAGGGGCATGGCGATCGCCCGCCATTGCTCGGCCGTCGGTTCGGCGCCCATCGCCTCGCGGATCTCCGGCGGGACAGGAGGCGTGCCCGGCCCGCGCTCGCCCGCCATCACGACGAGGCTCCGGCCCGCGAGGGGAACAGCTCGGCCCCCTCGGGAAACAGCGGGCAGAGCGGCCGGAACCTGCAGAAGTAGCAGTCCGCCCCCGGGTTCGGCCGGTAATTCTCGGTCTCCAGGAGCTCCCGGACGGTGCCGACGAGGCCCGAGAGCCGCTCCCGCACCGAGGCCTCGTAGTCGCCGCGCGTCTTCGACGTTAGCGACAGCTGCGCGATCGCGATGGGCCCGGGAATGGCCTGGCGGCGATTCGCCTCCTTGAGGTAGGCGAGCTCCACGGCCCGGACCGGCCGGAACTCCGCGAGCTCCTCCGCCTCGGCCACCGCGAGGTAGTAGACGCCGAGCTGCAGGTTGTCGGCGGGCGTCGCGACGTCGTGCGCCTTGCCCGTCTTGTAGTCGGTGATGACGGTGCCGCCCCCCTGCACCCCCCCGATCCGGTCGATGTAGCCGCTCACGGTGGCGCCGTCGTGCTCGAAGGCGAAGTGGACCTCCTTGGCGAGCGCGGGCGTCGCCCCGTACAGCTTGAGCCAGGACGGAAGCATCTTCTCGACGACGAGGCGCCTGAAGGCCTCCGAGACGGCGAGGGAGGGAAACTCCTCTCGCCGCCAGCGCTCCTGCAAGGCGGCGACCAGTGCGTCGAGGTTCCGCTCGATAAGCCCGTTCTCGCAGTCCTCGATCAGGCGATGGACCATGTGCCCCACCCACGCGTGGTAGCCCGCCCGGTCGTCCAGGCCGAGCTCCTCGGACAGCACGTACTGGAGGTGGCAGTTCTCGAGCACGTCGAGCTTCGAGTAGGACGTCCGGATCTCGTCGTGGAGCGGGCGCCCCGTGTCGGTCCAATCCCGTTGGAACCACCATCGCTCCGGATCGACGTCGAGCGCGAGGAGCCCTCGCAGCGCGGCGAGGCGGTCCGCGGACGCGGCGGTGCCGTCGGCCAGCGACCGCCTCCAGGCCGCCGCCGCCTCCGAGACTGTGAGGGGATCGCCTCCGCCCTCACCCGCCGAAAGGGCCCAGGGAATCCCTCGTTCGGCGACGAACCTGGAGGGGACGGCCGGGAGGGAGTCCGCCCGGGATGGGGCGCTCGCGCTAACGACGATTCGTCGCCGCGCCCTTCCGGTCACGACGCCGAACAGCCGCCGCTCGTCCTCCAGGCGAAACCGGTTCCGCTCGGACTGGGAGATCCGATGCTCGAGCGCCGCCAGATCGAACATCGGCTCGGGGCGGCTGAGGCTCGGGAAATCGCCCTCGACAGTCCCCACCACGATGACCGTGTCGAATTCGAGCCCCACGGCCCCGTGGGCGGTCAGCACCCGAACGGCATCGTCCGCATCGCCTTCGTCGCCGCCCGAGAAGCCGAGGCCCTGCTCTCCCCCGTCGAGTAGGTCCAGAAACTCCGACGCGCCCAGCTCACCGCGCTCCCCCGCCCGAGCGATCGCCCCCGAGAGCGCGTCCACCGAATCGAGGTCACGTCGCCCCGGGGCGGACTTCTCGGCATCCGCCACGAGCCGCCGGGAGTACGACAGCCCCTTCCAGAGGAACGCGAAGGCATCGAGGACGGACCGGCTCGCGACCGGCTCCGCCTCGGCCAGGACCTCCTTGAGGGCGTGAAGGGATTCGGCCGTCCCGGGGGCCAGGGCGCCGTGGTCCTCGACCCGATCCAGCGCCTCGGCCGGAGGCCGTCCAGCGGACCGGGCCGCCCGAACGAGGCCTCGCGCCTCGGCCGGTGAGAGCCGAGCGAGCTCGGACGTCAGGACGGACTCGATCAGGCCATCCCGCTCCTGCGGGCGAGCTAGCCACCGGAGAGCGAGCAGGTACGGGAGCGTCGGGGTCTCGGCGAGAAACGAGACCCGGCTCTCCGGCGTGGACCGGGGGATGCCGGCATCGTCGAGGGCTCGCAGGAGGCCGCCCATGGCGGTGCCCTGACGTCGCACAACGATGGCGAGACGTGCCCACGGCACCCGGTCCTCGACGTGGACCCGCCGGAGCTCCCGAGCGGCGTCGGCGTACTCCTCCGAGGAGTGCCCGAAGAGCCGGGCTTCCATGCCGGACGAGGACCCGCCCGACCGGTGGGGCGTCGCGAGGACGACCGAGGCCGTTTCGGGAAGCTGGTTTGAGAAACGCCGGAGCGGGACGTCGGTCGTTCCCTGGAAGGAGAAGACGTGGGCGTCGGCGTCCCCCGCGACCACGAGGCTGCGCGGGTTCAGCTCGACGACCAGCCGTTCCGTGGCGTAGGTGGCGTCCTGGTAATCGTCCACGAGGACGTGGTCGAACAGGGGCTCACCGTCCCCGGCACTGGCGGCCGCCTGGCCGACCAGACCCGCGTAGTCCACCGTGCCCTCGGCGTCCAGGACCTGCAGGTACCGGCGGTAGAAGCGCGCCACCTCCGCCCACCCGGTGAGCCCGGCGGCCGCCGACATGGCCTCGACCTGCTCGGGCGCAAGGAGGGCCTCCTGCGCCCGCAGCACGAACTGACGGAGCTGGTCGGCGAACCCTCGGAGCCCGAGCATCGAGCCGTACGCGGGCCAGGTCGCGGGATCCTCGCCCTGCATGAGCTCGCCGACCTTCGAGAACTGATCCACCGCCGAGAGGACCGGCGGCGGCTCGCGGTATCCGAGCCTCGCGAACCGCGCGCTCACGACGTGGTAGGCGAGCCCGTGCACGGTCAACACCCTCAGCGCCGGCAGGGAACCGGAGACCCGCGCGAGCAGCGCCCTTCGAGCGAGCCCGCGGGCGCGTCTGGTCCGAACCACGAGAGCAATCCGCTCGGGATCGGCTCCCCCCTCGACCAGTCGCGCGAACCGCTCGGTCAGCACGGCCGTCTTGCCGGTCCCGGACGGGCCGGTGACGAGCATGGGCCCACGGTCGTGCCGGAGGACGGCTTCCTGTTCCGCGTCGGGGGAGAAGGTCACATT
>JACDEY010000105.1 GCA_013816105.1 Actinomycetota bacterium | reverse complement strand
GTGCATGGACGAAGCACCTCTCGACCAACCAGGTGACCCGGGCCGTGAAGATCCTCGAGTTGTTCGAGCTGGATCGGATCTACGGACGCTCGCCGACGCCGACCGCGGAGGTCGCCGAGCAGGTCTTCTCGAGTTGAGCCCCCGAGGTCACCGGTGAAGATCGTCGCCTTCGCGCCCGCATGCAGTCCCCTCCGTGGATCGGAGGCGGGCGCGGGATGGCTCTGGGCCAGGCTGGTCGCGAGCCTCGGGGAGACCTGGGTGATCACCCGCCCTCGGAACAGGGAGGCGATCGAAGCGGCGTTGCCCGGGCTGGCCGAACGCGATCGGCTCCACTTCGTGTACGCGGAGGTTCGCGGCTGGCCGAAGGCCTGGCGGCGCGGAAAGGGCCGGAGCAGCATCGACTACCTGCTCTGGCAGCCGGTGGCCGCCCGCGAGGCGCGCCGGCTACACGAGAAGATCGGGTTCGATCTGGCGTGGCACCTCACGTTCGCGAACGCCTGGCTCGGTTCGCTCGCCGGCAGCGCCGGGCCGCCGTTCGTTTATGGCCCGGTGGGCGGCGGGGTGCGGAACCCCTGGCGCGTGATCGCCGGGCACGGCCTGCGCGGCGCCGGCTACGAGGCGATGCGCTCCGCGGGCCGAACGATCGGGCGCTACGCGAACCCACTGGCGCGTACCGCCTGGTCGCGTGCTCGGGTCATCCTCGTTCAGAACCCGGAGACTCGCGCATGGCTTCCTCGCAGGCACCGGGAGAGAGCCGTGGTCTGCCCAAACCCGATCCTCGACGAGCGCTTCGCCGCGCTGGTGGCCGCTGGAGTTGCGGGGCCCCGGGCCGGCGAGGATGCGGCCACCGGCAAGGACGGAGTCACCTCGCCGGAGCGGGGCGCGGGCGTGGCTCTGTACGCGGGCCGCCTGGTCGCGTGGAAGGGCATGTTCCTGGCCCTGCGCGCCCTTCAGCAACTACCCGGCTGGCGGCTCTTCGTCTGTGGAAAGGGGCCGGACGGGAAGCGCCTCCGCCGCCTGGCGGACCGCTTGGGGGTGGCCGACCGCGTGACCTTCATGGGGTTCGTTCCCCGGGAGGAGCTGCTGCGCTTCATGCGGGAGGAGGCCGACGTGATGCTGTTTCCCAGCCTCCACGACGAGGCCGGGTGGGTGGTCGTGGAGGCCGGGGCGTGCGGCCTTCCCGTCGTGTGCATCGACCGGGGCGGCCCGCCGGTCCTGGGGGGCCGAGGCGTTCCGGTGACGACGATCTCCGAGACCGCGCGCCGCCTCGCAAAGGAGGTGGCATCGGCCACCCGCTCCTCTGCGGGTGACCGCTCGCCCGCCCTCGCGGAGAACCGATGGACGCTCTCCGCCCGGGTCGGGGAGCTCACAGGGATCCTGGAGGAAGCCGGACTCGTGGAAAGCCCGACGGAATCCGTCGCATGACGTACCTGCTCCACCAGCTGCTCTCGGCGGCCGCGGACCGGGACCCCGCCAAGGAGGCCGTTCGCTGCGGCGGAGCAACCCTTTCCTATGGGGAGCTCGAGGCCGCGGCGAACGGGATCGCCCGCACGCTGATCGACGGTGGTATCCGGCGGGGCGATCGCGTGGGCATCCACCTCCCGAAGCGCGTGGAGCTGCTGCCCTCGGTCTACGGGGCGCTTCGTGCCGGCGCCGCGTACGTTCCGCTCGATCCGGCGGCTCCGGTCCATCGGCTGGCCCTGGTCGCCCGCGACTGCGCGGTCGCCGCCGTGATCACCACGCCCGCCCGGGCCGCCGCGATGCTCGGTGCCCTCGAGAGCCATGTTCCCCGCCTCTTCGTGCTGGTCGACGACGACTCTCGCGCCGAGCTGACGGCGCCCTCCGTCCCGTACGCGAAGGCGACGGCGGACCCCTCGGCGAAGGACCCGATGGTGCCCGCCATCGAGGCGGATCTCGCCTACATCCTGTACACCTCGGGATCCACCGGGACGCCGAAGGGCGTGATGCTCACGCATCGCAACGCGCTGGCTTTCGTCGAGTGGTCGGCCTCTCGGATCGGGATCGGCAGCGAGGACCGGCTCTCCAACCACGCCCCGCTGCACTTCGACCTCTCGGTGTTCGATCTCTATCTGGCCGCCATGGGAGGAGCGACCCTCGTTCCCATACCCGATGAGGACGCCTACTTCGGCACGGCGCTCGCCCGGACGATCCGCGAGGAGGGCATCACCGTCTGGTACTCGGTGCCCTCCGCGCTCATCCTCCTCAGCCGCATGGTCCGGGAACGCGACGCCTTTCCGACGCTCCGCGCCGTCGTGTTCGCCGGAGAGGTGTATCCGACGAAGCACCTTCGGGAGCTGCGACGCATGGTTCCGCGCGCCGCCCTGTGGAACATCTACGGCCCGACGGAGACCAACGTCGTGACCTATCACCGGGTGCGTCACCTGCCGAAGGACGACCGGACGATCCCCATAGGGCGGGCCTGCGAGAACTCCGAGGTCTTCGCGCTGAAGGAGGACGGCACGCCGGCCGGCGTCGGCGAGGAGGGCGAGCTCCACGTCCGCGGACCGACGGTGATGAGGGGCTACTGGGGCCGCAAAGAGCGTACGGCGGAGGTCCTGGTCCCCAACCCCCTCGCCCCCGAGCTCGGGGAGCTCGTGTACCGCACGGGGGATCTCGTGCGGCTCCGGGAGGACGGCGAGTACGACTTCCTCGGCCGGCGGGACCATCAGATCAAGAGTCGGGGCTACCGGATAGAGCTCGGAGAGGTCGAAGCCACGATGAACGCTCACCCGGCCGTGGACCAGGCGGTCGCCGTGGCGGTCCCCCACGACGAGTGGGGGCGGGCGATCGTGGCCTGGGTTCAGCCCCGAGAGGGGCAGACACTCTCCGTCAACGACGTGAAGCGCCATGTGGCCCGGCGGCTTCCGCGCTACATGGTGCCGAGCCGGGTCCATATAATGCAGCAGTTGCCCAGAACGTCCACTGGGAAGATCGATCGACAGCAGCTCCTTCGAGAGTCCTCGCCGGATCGGGCGGGCGTGGCCTGAGGAGCGGGAACGGCGAGAGATGGCCATCGACGAGGCAATGCTGGAGCGGCACAGTCGGCACCGGGACGAGGCCCTGGGGATCTCCGAGACGTTCGTGCAGCCGCGACTCGGATCCGGTACGACCGTGGGGGTGGTGTCGCGACCGCTGGGGATGGCGCAACCGCTCGGGATGGCGCAACCGCTCGGGTGGGTCATCTGTCCCTCCTTCGCCATGGAACAGATCCACCTGGGGCGGATGGAGGTGGGCCTTGCGCGAGCCATCTCCGCGGCCGGTTTTCCGGTCCTGCGCTACCACGGGCAGGGATACGGGGACAGCGAGCTCGGAATGCGTCATGCCGACCTGTCATCCCATGTGGCGGACGCACGAGACGCCGTGGCCCTCATGGCCGGGGTCGAGGGCGTGGAGCAGGTCGGAGTCCTCGGTGCGAGGTTCGGTGGGCTCGTCGCGGGGCTCGTCGCCGACGACGGGGACCTCCCGTTCATGGCTCTCGTGGAGCCCGTGATCCGGGGCGCTCAATACATGCGCGACTTCCTGCGAACACAGGTCTTCTTCGATCTCGTCGGCACCTCGGACAATGGCGGAAGTCCGGGCATGGAAAAGCTCCGAGATGCCATCGCCTCGCGGGGCTGGGCGGACATCCGCGGATTCAAGCTGAGCGCCCAGGCCTACGAGGAGATCTCCGGGGTGAACCTCCTCGAGCGAATGCGCCGCTTCCACGGCTCCTCGTTCGTGCTCGGCGTCTCCCGGACCGATAGGTTCGCTCCCGGGCTGCAGGCCCTCACGGACGTGCTTCGCCAGATGGGAGGGGACGTCGAGCAGGATGTCGTGCAGGACCGGCTGGCGTCCAACTTCGGGCAGCACCACCATAGGAACGAGGCGGGCAACAAGAAGACCGACATCCAGTTCGGGCTCTACCAGGAGGTGACCTCGAAGGTGGCGGCATGGATCGGGCGTCGGATCGTTCCGGGCGACCCCACGCGGGAGGCTCCCGCATGAGGAACTATCCGGTCTTCGTCCCCCACGGCACCGATCACATCGCGGCCGTCATCACCGTCCCCGACGAGGAACCTCGAGGGCTGGTGCTGCTGCTAACGGGGGGAAGCGCGGCGCGCAGCCATCGGTTCAAGGTCTGGACCCGCACCGCACGGCGGCTCGCGGACGAGCACGCCCTGGCGTCGGTCCGAATGGACTACCGGGGCACGGGGGACAGCACCGGAAGCCTCCGGCAGTGGCGCATGAGCGAGATGCCGGTCGACCAGGCGCTGGCCGTGCTGAGCTTCGCCCGGCGCGGGCTGGGAGTGGATCGCGTGGCCGTGGCCGGCAACTGCATGGGAAGCCGGGTGGCGCTCGCCGTCGCCGCGGAGGTCCCCGAGTGCATCGGCGCCATCTGCATCCGGTCGCCCATCCTGGGCCCGAGCAACATGAGCAAGGCGCTCGAGAAGGCCGGCCGACTTGGGGTGATCTCCTGGATCCGGTCGAACGCATATCTGCGCAGGATGTTGGTTCAGCGGTTCGCGGGCAGGAAGAAGACGACCTCGGACGTCCGCCGGCCGGTCCTGCGGGCGCTGTCCCACAGCCATCTGCTTTTCCTCTACAGCGAGCAGGACTTCACGTTCAACGAGCAGGTCGAGCGTGAGCTGAACGGGCTCGCCGCACGCCTTCCGGCCGCCGAGCGGAGCCGTTACGAGCTACGCGTGCTCGCCGGCCAGCATCTGAAAGGCTTCGAGTCCCTCGATATCCAACGGCGCGTCATCGAGTCGGTCGTCGAATGGATGGGGGCGCGGTTCGCGAGCCCGTCCGGACGGCAGGCTTCGGTCGAACGTCCTCCGGTGACCGCGGCCGAGCCAGGCTGAGACGGGCCGCGGCGGAAGCCGGGGCCGCCCGCGTTCCTCCTAGCGGGCGCCGTGGCGGCGGCGGGTCACCACCACCGCGAGCACGACCACCCCGAGGGCGAGTACGGCACCGCCCATCAACAGGAGTGGGGTGGTCCCTCGCGACCCGTTGGTCGGTGGTCCCGGGCTCGGGCGAAAGTCCACGAGGTGCTCCTGCAGGAAGTCCATGCTGGGCTGCAGGACCGAG
>JACDEY010000104.1 GCA_013816105.1 Actinomycetota bacterium | reverse complement strand
GTCGAGTACAGGGCGTCGACGCCTCCGAGCTTCGATCCGGCGAGGGGGACGCCGATGACCGGTAGTGCCGTGCGGGCCGCGACGGCGCCCGCCAGGTGGTTCGCCATTCCGGCGCCGCAGATGACGCAGACGATTCCGCGTTCCTCCGCCGTGCGCGCGTACTCGTCGACCAAGTCGGGATTCCGGTGGGCGGAGATGACCCGAATCTCATGAGGGATGCCGAACCGCCGCAGGATCTCGGTGGCCTGCTGCATCACTGGGAGGTCCGACGCGGACCCGACGAGGATGCCCACGACGGGCTCCTCGCCAGGCGCGGCGAGCGTGTCCTGCTGCTGTTCGCTCATCCGACCGTTCTCCCCGCGGCGCTTCGGGCGATATCCCGGCGGTACGTTATGCCTTCGAAATGTATGCGGGCGCACGCTTCGTACGCGCGAGTCCGGGCCTCCTCGACGGTTGGTCCGAGCGCGCTCACGGTGAGCACCCGCCCCCCTGCGGTGATCACTCTACCCTGTCGCATCTCGGTGGCCGCATGAAACACCATCACGCCCTCCATTCGCGCGGCGTCGGCGAGTCCGTCGATGGGAAATCCGGTTCGAGCCGCCCCCGGATACCCCTTCGAGGCCAGGACGATCCCGACGCATGCGTTTTCTTCCCGGGCAAGCCGCAGTTCCCCGAGGTCGCCGCGGGCGCACCGCGCAAGTGCCTCACCGAGATCGGAGCCGAGGCGCGGGAGGATGACCTGCGTCTCGGGATCCCCAAACCGGCAGTTGAACTCCAGGACCCGGGGGCCGTCGTCGGTGAGCATCAGCCCCGCGTACAGCACCCCCCGGTAGGCGAGTCCTTCAGCCTCGAGGGCCCTCACGGTCGCCGCCAGGACGCGCTCGGTCACCATCGTCTCGGTCTCCGTGTCGATGAACGCGGGGGGGCTGTAGGAACCCATCCCGCCGGTGTTCGGGCCCCGGTCCCCCTCGCCCGCTCGCTTGAAGTCCTGAGCGAGCGGCAGCGGCAGGAGCGTTCTGCCATCGGTGAGGGCTAGCGCCGAGACCTCCCTGCCCTCCAGGTACTGCTCGACCAGCACCGTCCGTCCCGCGTCCCCGAACGCTCCCCGAACCAACCGGTCCTCGAGCGCCTCCCGGGCACCGGACCGATCCTCGGCGATCACCACGCCCTTGCCGCCGGCAAGGCCATCGGCCTTGATGACGTAGGGCGCCTCGAGCGAGTCCAGGAACTCCATGGCGGGGCCGACTCGGACGAACCGTCCGGACAGCGGAACCGGGATGCCGTGGTCCTCGCAGAGGCGCCGAGCCCAGGCCTTCGAGCCCTCGATGCGGGCACCGGCCGCAGTCGGCCCGAACACTGGATGGCCCCGAGCCATGAGCTCGTCGGCCAGGCCTGACACGAGTGGGGCCTCCGGGCCGATGACGGTCAGGTCGATCGACTCCTTCTCGACCAGTTCGAGGATCGCGCGCGAGTCATCGACCGGGACGGGCGTCACCGTAGCCACCTCGGCGATCCCGGCGTTACCCGGCGCGGCCCACACTCGGTCGACGCTCCGGTCACGCGACAGCCGCCAACAAAGGGCGTGCTCCCTTCCGCCGGCGCCGACGACGAGCACGTTCACCCGGCGCTCTCCAGGGTCTGGTCTCGTTCGGGGCCTACGGACAGCCGGCGGATCGGAACGCCGGCGAGCTCGGCTATGAGATCGACATACGTGCGGGCGGGTCCGGGGAGATCCTCGAACCGCGTGATCCCGCCGAGGTCCTCCGGCCAGCCACCCAGGGTCTCGTAGACCGGCTCGGCCTTGTGGAGGATCGTCTGGTGTGGGGGGAAGTCCTCGTACACCCTCCCGTTGAAGCGGTAGGCGGTGCAGACCTTGATCTCGGGAAGACCGGTGAGCACGTCGAGCTTCGTCAGGAACAGTTCGGTCAGGCCGTTCACTCGCACGGCGTAGCGAAGCAGGACGGCGTCCAGCCATCCGCATCGGCGGCTCCTGCCGGTGGTCGTTCCTACCTCCCGGCCCACCTCGGACATCCGGCGCCTTGGCCACCCCCACGACGGCGTCGACCTCCTTGGGCCCGAGTCCCGTGCCTGCCAGGGCTCCACCCGCTATCGGATTGGACGAGGTGACGAAGGGATAAGTCCCGTGATCCAGGTCCAGGAGAGTCCCCTGCGCCCCTTCCAGCAGCACGCGCTCCCCGTGGCGCAGCGCGGCGTGGAGCAGCGAGCTGGTGTCCGCGACGTGGGGCGCCAGCCGCTCTCCCATCGCCAGGTAGACCTCCGCGATTTGCTCGGCCTCCAGGGGGAGCCGGTTGTAGACCTTCGTGAGGATGAGGTTCTTCTCCTTGAGGACGGCATCCAGCTTCTTGCGGAAGATCCGCGGGTCCGTGAGGTCCTGAACCCGCAGACCGATGCGGGAGGCCTTGTCCGCGTACGCCGGACCGATGCCGCGCTTCGTCGTGCCGAGTCGCTGCTTGCCAAGGAAGCGCTCCGTTAGTTTGTCCAGCTCAAGGTGGTACGGCATGATCAGGTGCGCGTTCCCGGACACCACGAGCCGTGTTGGATCGATGCCCCTCGCCGCCAGCTCGTCCATCTCCTCCAGCAGGACCGCCGGGTCGACGACCACTCCGTCGGCGATGACGGGCGTCACCGTTGGATACAGGATTCCCGACGGGACGAGGTGCAGCTTCAGCAGCTGGCGCCCAACCAGGATCGTGTGGCCCGCGTTGTTACCGCCCTGGTAACGGACCACGTAGTCGGAATCGCGCGCGAGGAGGTCGGTGGCCTTTCCCTTCCCCTCGTCTCCCCACTGGGCACCGACCAGGATGGTCAGCGGCACGGCGTCCTACTGTCGGCGCGGGTCCGTCCTGGCCCCGAAAGGCGGCTTCGTCGCGGCACGGGCGGCGCCTCAGCCCCCGCCAGGCCGCCCGAGCGACAGGCGCCTCATCGCTCGATACGGAAGCGGATCCGGACGTGCGTGTGGTACTCCTTGATCTGATCGCCCTCGACGATGGCGCTCGTCTCGAGCACCTCCATGCCCTCCACCCCGCGAAGCGTCTTCGTCGCCTCGGCAAGGGCCTGCCCCGCCGCGTCCCGCCACGACTCGGCGGAGACGCCGACCAGGTCGATCGTCTTGATCACCGACACGAGCTCCCCCTTCCCCTCGCCCCTGCCGCTACTCGCCCCCGCGGACCGCGGAGGAATAGACCTCGATCATCCTGAGGTAGTTCTGTGCGATCGTCTTCGCGGCGGCGGCACGATCGCTCTGGCCGTCCAGGTACGCCTTCAACGCGTCCCACCAGATGGTGCGGCCGATCGCGAACCCGACATAGCCGGGGACGCCCGCGCCCTGTCGGAGCCAGTGGACCACGGCATCGTCGTCCGCGCCCCGGCCGAGGACGACACACGCCACGGAGTCCCGGCCCTGCCAGCGAACCTGTTCGGATATCCGCTCGCAGTCCTCCCTCGTGTCGATCCCCTCGATCTTCCAAACGTCGGGCTCCACGCCCGCCGCCTGGATGTCGCGGATGGCGGTAACCATGAGGCCCGGTCGAACCTCCCGGTCGTACCTGTCGACGTCGCCCCCCACTCCCTCGAGCTGTGACGACTCGGCCGCGACCAGGAGCTCGAAGAGGAACTTCCGGTTCTTCGCGTGCAGCCATTCCGACAACTCCTTCAGCCTGATGAGCTGCCGGGCGTTCATCTCGCGATCGCCTTCGGGGTTGTACCGGACGAGGACCTTGCTGAAGGCCGGGTCGAACTCCAGGATGTGCTCGCCGAACTGCTCGCCGTAGTCGAAGTCGAACTCGTCCTGCCCGCTCTTCTCGACCGGCATCGCCAGGGTGAGGCCCTCGTCCTTCGCGGCCCGGGCGATGGCTGCGCCGAACTGCTCGTCGACGAGCAGACCGGCCTCCTCGCGGGGAGCTCCCTGGGCGATCGCCTCACGGAAGCCGTCGAAGATCACCGCCTTGGCGTCGGATATCCGCTCGGTCTCCTCCGGGGAGGGATCGCCCGCGATGCCGAGCATCTTCTTCTGGAACGAGCCGCGATGATCGAACGCCAGGATGTAGAGGTTCTTGTCGTACCCGAGAGCCATCGTCTGCCTCCTTGCCGACTCGATATCAGGCTGCCGTCCCGTTGGGCTACCAACCGGTGATGAGGAAGCTCCCCTCCCTCGCCGCCTAGACGAGAATAGAGGCCGGCCCACGCCCGACGGCTCCGAACAGATTAGCTGGGCAGGCGGAACGCGTACAGGTGGGTGTCGAATGAGGTGACGTACAGGGTCCCGTTCACGACGCTCTGCTTGAAGACGCCGCCTCCCGTCTGATAGGGCCACAGGCGCTCGCCGGTCACTGCGTCGAACGCATGCTCAACGTCGTCGCCGGTCCCGACGTAGACCACGCCGTTGGCCACGATCGTGGCCTGGGAATCCGTAACGGCTCCCTGCGTAGAAGCAACCCACAGTTGCTCCCCAGTCAGGGCGTCGAAGGAGTAGACATTGCTGTCCGAAGACCCCACGTAGACGACCCCGTTCGCCACAGCCGCCGAGGCTACCTCTCCTCCTCCGGTGTCGGCGCTCCAGCGGATCCGCCCCGTCCTTGCGGCGAACGCGTAGAAGGTGTCCGAGCCGACGTAGACCATCCCGTTCCCCACCGCGGGCGTGCTGTCGTTTTCCCCGCTCGTCCTGGTCCGCCACACCAGGGCGCCGGTCGATGCCTCGTAGGCGAAGACGGGGGAGTCATCCTCGTCTCCTCCCACGTAGACCTTCCCGTTGGCGACCGCAAGTCCGAAGCCGTAGCCACCGGGCGAGTGCGCCGCCCACAGCTTGCGACCGGTCTGCGCGTCGATGGCCCACAGGCTGTTGAGGTTGTCGGCCGCGTACACCACTCCGTCGACGACCGTCGGAGCCCCTGTCGGGCCCGGAGCCTCCCACAGCAGGTCTCCGGTGGAGGCGTCGAAGGCTCGCAGGGCGTGGTCGGTCAGGAAGCTCACGTAGAGCTTCCCGTCGGCCACGGCTAGGTCCGAGGGGGGCTGGCCCCCCTCCCTTCGCATCCACAGCGCCTCGCCGGTACCGGCATCGAAGGCGTACAGACC
>JACDEY010000103.1 GCA_013816105.1 Actinomycetota bacterium | reverse complement strand
GGGCAGGTCCTCGTTCTCCTTGAACTCGTCGCGGAACGCGCTCAGGAGGTCCTCGAGCTTCAGCCCCTTCTCGCCGTGTTGGAGAAACCGTTTGATCGCCATCTTCTTGGCCCTGGCCACGATGTTCTCGATCATCGCCCCCGAGTTGAAGTCCTTGAAGTAAAGGATCTCCTTGTCACCGGAGGCGTACGTGACCTCGAGGAATCGGTTCTCGTCCGAGGCCGCGTACATCCTCTCCACCGTCGTTTCGATCATCCGCCGAACGACGCGGTCCGGTCCCCCACCCGCTCGAACGTCCTCATCGTGGAGCGGGACGTCGGAGGTGAGATACCGCCTCATGATCTCCTGTGCGGCCTGCGCGTCGGGCCGCTCGATCTTGATCTTCACGTCCAGCCGCCCCGGACGCAGGATTGCGGGGTCGATCATGTCCTCTCGGTTCGATGCTCCAATCACGATGACGTTCTTGAGCGTCTCCACACCGTCGATCTCGGAGAGGAGCTGCGGAACGATGGTGTTCTCGACGTCGCTCGAGATGCCGGAACCGCGCGTGCGGAACAGCGAGTCCATCTCGTCGAAGAACACGATCACGGGGAAGCCTTCGGCCGACTTCTCCTTCGCTCGCTGGAAGATCAGGCGAATCTGCCGCTCGGTCTCGCCGACGTACTTGTTCAGGAGCTCCGGCCCCTTGATGTTGAGGAAGTACGAGTGAGCCTGCTTCTGGCCCGTCTTCTCCGCCACCTTCTGGGCGAGCGAGTTGGCGACCGCTTTCGCGATGAGCGTCTTCCCGCAACCGGGCGGGCCGTAGAGCAGGACGCCCTTGGGTGGCTTGAGGCGGTGCTCCTCGAACAGCTCGGCGTAGAGGAACGGGAGCTCGACCGCGTCTCGGATGTCCTCGATCTGAGAGGACAGGCCACCGATGTCGTCGTAGGTGATGTCGGGGATCTCCTCGAGGATGGCCTCTTCGACCTCCTCCCTGGGCAGCTTCTCGAGGGCGTAGCCGGAACGCGGGTCGAACAGCACCGGATCTCCGGCGCGCACCTGCCCCTGGACGGACATCGAAAGGAGCGCCACGGCCTCTTCGTGCCCGCGGCCGACCACGACGGCTCTGCCCTCCCCGAGCAGCTCCTTGACCACCATGACCTCGCCGGTCACCTCCTCGTCCAGAACCGCCACCACGTTGAGCGCCTCGTTCAGGATGACCTGGACGCCTTTTCGAAAAGTGGACCGGTCGAGCGTGGGATCGGCGTTCACCCGCATCTTCCGTCCGGCGGTGACCACGTCGAGAGAACCGTCGTCGTTGCCCCCGAGGAAGACGCCGAACGTCGCCGGGGGGCGGGTGAGCTTGTCAACCTCCTCCTTGAGGGCTTCGAGCCGTTCGCGCTCGCCGCGGAGGACGTTCGCGAGCTTCTCGTTCTGGGCGACCGCGCGCGCCAGGTCGGACCGGGCCGCCTGCACCTGGTCCTCGAGCACGCGCACGTGACGCGGCGAGCTCGAGAGCCTGCGGCGAAGCAGCGCGATCTCGTCCTCCAGAAACTTGATCTGCGTTTGCAGCTGATGGATGTCTTTCTCGTAGCGCTCGAGCAGCTCCTCGGAGTCCCGAGCACCCCGGTCTCGCGCCATGACCACCACACCCTTCTTCGACGGACTCGTCCAATATATCCCGGGGCGGCGCCATTCCCGGGAAACGGCTCAGTCCCTCCCCCTGCGGGAGATGATCACGAACCCGGTGTGTGCGACCATCCGATGGTCCGGGCGGACGCTGCGCTCGGTGACGTGCCAGGTGCGGCTCAGCGTCTCGATGGTCTCGATCTCCGCGAACCCGCCTCGCTCGAGCGCGAGGACCGCTTGTTGCGTCTGGTTGGTGGTCGGGAGGTAGGTGACGAGGATTCCGCCGGGGCGAAGGGCGGTCCGAACCTCCGGAAGGACGCCCTCGGGCTCCGGGAGGTCCAGAACCGCCCGGTCGAAGGCCTCCCCCGTGGCGGCGGCCTCACGAACGTCACCCAGCCGAAGCTCCAACCACGACGGCACCCTTCCGAAGAAGGCCTCGACGTTGGCTGCGGCCCTATCGTGGAAGTCGGCACGGACCTCGTAGGAGACGACTTGGCCGTCGGGCCCGGTGGCGCGGCAGAGGGCGATGGTTGTCGCGCCCGACCCGCTTCCCGCCTCTAGCACCCGCATGCCGGGCGCGATGTCCCCGCGGATGACTATGGTCCCGAGGTCCTTCGGGTAGATGACCTGCGCGCCACGAGGCATCTTGAGGATGAAGTCCGTGATGGTCGGCCGCATGCACGCGAGCCGGGCGCCGGTCTGGGAATGCACGACGGTCCCCTCCTCGGACCCGAGGATCAGCGCGTGCGGCACGGCTCCCCCGTGGAAGTGGAAGGTCCCGCCTGTTTGGAGGCGTAGAAGGAAGCGCCGGCCCCGATCGTCCACGAGGAGGACTCGTTCGCCCGGCTCGAAGGGCCTCCTCACCGGACGAGTCGTTCGACGATCAGCCGGTGGTGGGAAGGGGGCGGGTCCCGAGCGTGACCGAAGCCGTGAAACGGCCCCGAGCGTCGTTCACCAACTCGATTTCGACCTCGTCGTCGGGCTCCCGGGCGAGGATGAGCTCGCCGAGCTGCTCGGAGCCCTCGATCGGCTCACCGTCAAAGGCAACGATGACGTCCCCGGGATCGATGCCCGCGCTCTGCGCGGGCCCACCCGGCGCGACGTCGATCACGTAAGCGCCGCGATCGACGGGCAGGCCGAACTGGGCCGCGACTCCGGCGTCGACGGTCGTGGTGGTCACGCCGAGGTAGGCGGCCGGCGCTTCCGGATCCTCGATGGCACGCTCGATGAATGGCCTCGCGGCGTTGATGTCGATCGCGAAACCGATGTTCTCGGCCTGCCCAGCTCCGGCCGTGTTGATTCCGACGACGTTTCCGGCGAGGTCGACGAGGGGGCCACCGGAGTTTCCGGGGTTTATTGGGGCATCAGTCTGAAGAACGTCCTCGAGCGTGCGGACGATCCCCTGGCCGTCCTGCCCGCCGCCCGGGTCCTGGATCTGAACGGTGCGCGCCAGGGAGCTGATGATTCCGGATGTGACGGAGGGACCACCCGGCAGGGCCAGCGCATACCCGAGGGCGACTACGCGCTCGCCGAGAGCGACCGAATCGGAGTCCCCGAGCGGCACGGTGGGGAGATCCTGCTCGTCCACCTTCAGGACGGCCAGGTCGTGGTCGGAATCGCCTCCGATCACACGTGCCTCGAAGGTCCTGCTGTCCGGCGGCGGGAGGGTGACCATGATGCTGGTCGCTCCCTCGACGACGTGGAAGTTGGTCACGATGATGCCGTCGGACCGGATGATGAATCCGGTCCCCACCCCCTCACCCCCATCGCCACCGAAGATGGCGTCCCGGCTCTGGGTCCGGGTGGTCACGTTCACCACGGAAGGGGTGACGCGATCCACCACGGTCACCACGGGGTCCTGCGACGGATCGTATGGGTTGATCGACGGAAGGAGGGGGGTGCTCCTGGGCTCGGCCACGCGGGCCACCCGGGCGGCGGCGCTGCAGCCGGACAGGATCAGGGCGGCGGCGATGGAGGCCGCAACCATCCGGGCCGGGCGCCCTGAGGCTCCCGCGCGCCTCGTTCCATCCAGCTTCATGTCATCGATGATACGAAGGCACATATGAAAGGCGGCTGAAGAAGGCCTGCGGGGTATTGCGCTCCTGTGACGACCGCCGCTCGGCGAGAGTTGTGACTGTTACCCGGCGGTTGTCGTCGATCAGCGATGCCCGCCTCAGCGGCGGACGATGGCGGCCCACAGCTGCAGGGCGAACCCGACGAACAGCAGGCTCGAGCCGATCAAGTACGCGACCTTCTCGCGTCGGTGCGCGGCATCGCTCGGCCCCGAATAGTCGCGATTGCCGCTGACGATCGACAACGCCCCCAGGGCGAAGACGGCAGCCCCGGCAAGGGCCAGCCCGAGGCCGATCAGCGTTAGTTGGTGGGCGTTCATGCGGGGAACACTACACGGTCCTTGCGGTCGCTCGCGAAACCGCAAGCCAACCGGTGCAAGTCCGTCTGATGAGCTTCCGTCAAACGCCTTCCGCCGCCAGCTCGGTGAGCGTCGGCGCACAACTGCGGGTGGTCGGGCAGCCGCACACGCAGAGCGTGCCGCTCGTGTCGCTGACGCAGTCCCTGCACAGGAAGAGCCGGTCACCCTCCAAGCAGCAGCCCCACGTGTACCCGTTGTAGGACCAGCCCTCGGGACACAGCTGCCTGCCCCCCCCGTCGCAGTTGCACGTGACGCCGATGGATCGGCAGGCCGTGCCGATGCAGCACTTCGGGTCGGCCGAGGCGGTCTGCGCCAGGACCACCTGCCCAACGCCAAGGCCTGCCAGAACAGCAGACATCTTGGCAAGGAAGCCCCTCCGCGACGTCTTTCGATACACGATGCCGGTGCCCCGCTCCAGGAGGTCCCGGGACTCCCTATCGTCCATGTCCTCTCCTTTCTCTCCGCTTTCCGATCAGCGAGTGAGCGACGCTCAGGCCATGGCTTCCACCGTGGCGGCGACGGCGGCACCAAGCACCGCGAAGGTGAGCGCGGTCGAGAGCGCACGCCACACCGGGCCTCGATCCAGACCCCAGAGGACGGGGCCTGGGGAGCCTTCTGGCCCTGCGTTCGCCAGAATCACGGCGGACAGCCCGCGGGCCGCGCCGTACGTCCCAAGGATCGCCGTGCCGGTCACCGCGTCGCCGAGGAGTGCGGCCCCAGCCAGGATCACCACGTACCCCGCGTCCGCCACGCGAGTCCCGACCCCGGGCCCGAGAAGTGCCCCGTACAGGGCAGCCGTGACCATCGGAGGGTACCGGTAACGCCATTGAGCGGGTACCTGGCGGCCCGATTGGGGAAGGGGAAGGCGGACGAGCCCGAGCTCCATCGCGCCGTAGGAGACGGTGACGAGGGCGAGCACCAGCAGCCGATCCGGCCACTCCAGCGGCAGCAACCCCCCGACGGATCCGACCGCGAGGCCGGTAAGCGCCCCCGCGAGCGTCGCCGCGGCGGCGTGCGCGATGCCCGCGCCCGCTCTGGTCGCCGCGGAACCCCTGACCAGGGTTCCCAC
>JACDEY010000102.1 GCA_013816105.1 Actinomycetota bacterium | reverse complement strand
CGCATGAGCTTCGCACGCCCCTCACGAGCCTGCGTACGAACATCGAGGTGCTCGCCCGAGGGGTCGGACTCGCGTCGGACGAGCGGGAGCGCCTCCTGGCGGACGTCGTCTCCCAGTTGGAGGAGCTCACGCTCTTGGTGGCGGACGTGGTGGAGCTTGCCCGGGGCACGGAGCAGAACACCGAGCCGGAGGACCTACGGCTGGACGAGATCGTCGAACGGGCGGTGCAGCGGGCGCGTACCCACGCCCCGGGCGTCGCGTTTCGAACCGACCTCGAGCCGACGCTGGTGCGCGGGGTTCCGTCCCGATTGGACCGGGCCCTGGGCAACCTTCTCGACAACGCCGCGAAGTGGAGTCCGCCGGGTGGCGAGGTAGAGGTCGGCGTGTTCGCGGGGCAGGTGGTCATCCGGGACCACGGGCCCGGAATCGATGCGGCCGACCTGCCCTTCGTCTTCGAGCGCTTCTACCGGGCGCCATCGGCGCGGGGGATGCCCGGCTCGGGTCTCGGTCTCGCGATCGTGCGCCAGGTCGCCGAGTCTCACGGCGGGCGCGTGACCGTCGAGCGAGCCGAATCCGGTGGGACGCTGTTCCGCCTGCAGCTTCCAGAGGCGCTCCGCTCCGCCTAGTTCAGGCGAACCGGGCACTCGAGTCGCTCGTAATCCCTTCGAGGGCTTAGCACGACCGAATGAGACATGTCGAAAGGAGTGAGCCGCCGTGCAGGGAACGCGTGACCGGGTCGTCGACCAGCAGAAGCCGGTAGCCAGGGGACTCGCCAGGCTTGGCGGGCTGCAGAACCTTGCGCTCTTGGCGCTTCGTGCCGTCATCGGGATCGTCATGGCCTATCACGGGTGGCAGAAGATCACGGGCGGGATCTCTAACTTCGCCGGCTTCATCGAGACGCTCAACGTTCCGTTTCCGGATCTGATGGCCTACGTCGTCACGGCCCTGGAGCTCGGAGGCGGCATCCTTCTGATCATCGGGCTCCTGACGCGCGTGTGGGCCCTGCTCATCGCTACCGAGATGGTGTTCACCACCCTCCTCGTGAAGCTCGACATCGGCCTCATCGCGCCGGAGGGCGCGGGCGCGGAGTTGGACCTCTTGATCCTGGCCGGCTGTCTGATCGTTCTCATCCTGGGTCCGGGCGCCTTCTCCGCGGACCGGGCCCTGGGGATCGAGCCCGCTCCCTAGAGCGTCGGATCTCGCCGTACGTTCCCCCCTACGCGAGCTCCCACCGGCGCTTCGCAGGGATGCTTCGCCCTTCGGCATTGGTTAGGAGACCGTTCCTGCCAGCGTCAGAATCTGTATGGCGCTCCATTCAGGAGCGCCATACAGCTCAACTTCAACGCCGTCGAAAAAGGCGCGAGCTGCCGCACGATTGCTTTGAGGAGGCGAGCACCCTTCCTGGCCGGGCAACGGCCGATCGCAGTCGCCTGAATAGTGTCCGGAAACCAGTAGGACGGGGAGATCTCCGATGGAGGAGACGCTGGCGATCGCCCCCATTGCCGCGGCCCCCCGTTCGAATTCGGCGAGAACTTCGCTGGGAGTCAGAACGAAGGCTTCATCGGGCAGTGGGGGGGAGGCCACCAGTTCCACATGGCCACCGGCAAACCCGGCGCAGCCTTCCGCGATTTCCGCGTACCTAATGAAAGCTTGCCCATTAGGTACGCTCACATAGACGTCGCTGACGATGTCATCGTTTGCTCCACAGAAGTCGGGACGGGGGATATGCCACCCAAGAGCTGACTCAGCCGAAGCCACATTGGGCATCCTGGAGGCTTCCATGAATGGCGCTTCTCCGGTGATTTGAGCAGCCCCGAGTGCTTGGGAACGTCTTGGACTATCAGCCAATCCCCCGTGGTCGCGTGCAATGCTGAAACCCAGGAGGAAAGCAGCTAGGCAAAGAGAGAAGAGAAGACGTCCTGTTACCGCCTTGGAGTCCCTTGGATACTTTCGATCCCGATTCACGGGTACATCAGGCATGAGTGGAATGGTTGTCGCTTGGCTCTGTGTACGTCGAACGTGTTGACACCACAGTCCTACCCCAGCCACCCGCCGGCAGCCACTGGGACTACTTCAGCTTCCACGACATACCCATGGTCCACGACAACCATACGACTATCCTCTCTAAGGGGGATCACATCGGATGCAGAGGAACGGACAGCTATCCGCCTTGGCGGCAGGGGCTCTCTTCGTTGTGGCTCTGGTCGGAGGTACCTGGCTCCGGGGGTCGGCGTCTGAAGTTGGTACCCCGGTTGACAGAGAGGCATGGAACGCCCTGTCCGCCTATAGCGCTATTTGGGCGGAACACTACGACTCCCTGGAACAGATGGCCGTAGCGGCCGCAGCAGGCGGGGAGACAGCTGAAGGCGTTGAGCTGCAGCCAGGAGCAGTGATCGTTGCCAAGATTGACTCCGTGGTTGCGGGAAGGCCTGGCGGCGACGAGCCCGGAAACGAGGTGGCCACGGTGGAACTTGCCCTGCGGGTATCCGAGGTGCTGGCGGGGGACCCGGACATTGGAACCATGGTGAGCCTTGAAATGCTGAACCCGGCTGGAAATCAAATGACGCCCCCGGAGCTCAACGCCGCGTTGTCGGGTGCAGAGGGGTTGTTCTTCCTGCGTAGGACGGATAGCGAAGGAGGCACGCAGTTCTGGCGTAAGGTGAACGACCAGGGCATCCTGCTGAACGACCAGGGAGTGGTCTATGCGGCCATGCTCCGGGAGGAAGATGAGCTTGGTTCGCCTCTCTTCCCGGGGAACCTGAACGGGCAACCCTTCGATGCGGTGGTGGCTCTAGTTGAAGTGGCGGTCGGATGAGTGTGAGTTGTAGGGCCTGAGATAGGTAGTCTTCACCCGCACATCGTTGCCCACCGGCGCGTCGCGACCTCGCTGCGGTGCACAACGCGGATCGCCGTTCGCCTTCCACTGGCCCCTCCGACTGGGTAAGCTGTCGTCCCTGCGCGTCACATTCAAAGGAGGGGCCATGGTTTCCGCGTTCGAGGCTGTCCAGGGGTTCTACGAGCAGGCGGCGGAACGGCTGGGGTTGGAACTGTCGCTCCGCGAGGCGCTCGCGACGCCGAACCGCGAGGTGAGCGTGCAGGTGCGGGTCGCGATGGACGGCGGGGGCTTCAAGGTATTCAAGGGCTATCGCGTCCAGTACAACAACGCGAGGGGGCCTTACAAGGGCGGCTTGCGGTTCCACCCCCTGGTGAACCTCGACGAGATCCGGTGCTTCTCCGCCCTGATGACGTGGAAGACCGCGATCATGAACATCCCCTTCGGCGGCGGCAAGGGCGGCGTGCAAGTGGAACCGAAGCGGCTCTCCGAGGGAGAGCTCGAGCGCCTGTCGCGTTCATTCATGAGGGCCATCGCCGAGATCATCGGGCCCACCGTGGACGTGCCGGCGCCCGACGTGAACACGAACCCTCAGATCATGGGCTGGATGGCGGACGAGTACGCCCGGCGCTACGGGCCGAACCCTGCGGTCATCACCGGCAAGCCCATCTCGGTCGGCGGATCCCTCGGTCGCGAGTCCGCCACCGGCAGGGGGGCGCTGATCTGCCTGGACCACGTCGTTCGCGCTCGCGGCTGGCGGCGTGAGGAGACCCCCATCGCCATCGAGGGCTACGGGAACGCCGGCTCCTGGCTCGCCGTGCTCGCGGCGGAGCTCGGCTATCCGATAGTGGCCGTGTCCGACAGCAAGGGAGCGATCGTCTCGGCACAGGGGATCCACCCTCAGAAGGTCCTGGCCCACAAGGGCGAGACGGGGAGCGTGATCGACTTCGAGGGCGCGGAGACGATCAAGGGAGAGGATCTCTTCGGGGTCGACTGCCGCGTGTTCGTTCCCGCCGCCCTGGACGCCAGCATCGACGAGGACACGGCGAACGCCATCAAGGCCGAGATCGTCCTGGAGGAGGCCAACTACCCGGTCACCACGGAGGCGGACGAGATCCTCGCGGCACGCGGCGTCACGGTCGTCCCCGACATCCTGGCGTCCGGTGGAGGCGTCGCCGTGTCCTACCTCGAGTGGGTCCAGGACTTGCAGCGCGAGGCGTGGACCGAGGAACGAGTGAACGGCCGGCTGGAGGAGCTCATGGAGGCCGCGACGGCGGAGGTCCTCTCCCGGGCGGCCGGTCAGACGATGACGCTGCGCCAAGCCGCCTACATCATCGGCGTCGAGCGAGTAGCCGAAGCGGAGATCGCGCGCGGATACCGCTGACCCGAAGGTCCGCCCGGATGACACGCGCGGCGTTACGGCCGGGGGCGCCCATGACCCCGCCGCCAGGGTGCGCGCCCGATCCGCACAGGTAGAGGCCCCGGATCGGCGTGCGGTAGGAGGCAATCGTCGCGGCGGGCCGGAACGAGAAGAGCTGATCGGGCGACATCTCCCCATGGAAGATGTTGCCGCCCAGCAGGCCGTAGCGGCGCTCCATGTCTGCGGGCGTGAGGACCTCTCGATGCAGGATGGCGTTCTTCACGTTCGGGGCGTAGCGGGAAATGGTGTCGATCACCACGTCGCCGAAGTCCTCTCTGCGACCGTCCCAGCCGGCGCCCTCGATCTCGTACGGCGCGTACTGAACGAAGCAGGTCATGACGTGAGCCCCCTCCGGGGCCAATGTCGGATCCTTCGTCGACGGGATGACGGCGTCGATCATGGGCTCCGCGCTGTATCTCCCGTGCTTGGCCTCGTCCCACGCACGTTCCAGGTACGCGACGGAGGGTGAGATCACGAACTCCGGGTGCTGCGGCCCCGGTCGCGTCCCGGGCAGGGCCGTGAAGTCGGGAAGCTCCGACAGGGCGACGTTCACCTTCACCGACGCACTTCGCGTTCGATACCGCTCCATCTCCGTGACCAGATCGTCGGGGAGGTGTCCGGCCTCCACGAGCCCCAGGAGCGCCGTCTTCGGATGGACGCTCGCCGCCACGGCCAAGGCCCGAAGCTCCGTCCCGTCCGCCAGCGTGACCCCGAAGGCGCGGCCGTCACGGACCTCGACCCGCGCGACCTCGGCCTCTGTTCGGATCTCCGCCCCCGCGGCCCTCGCCGCGCCCGCGATGGCCTCGGAGAGCGCGCCCATCCCGCCTCGGACGAAGCCCCAGCTGCCCCGGGCCCCG
>JACDEY010000101.1 GCA_013816105.1 Actinomycetota bacterium | reverse complement strand
ACCCATGCGGCTGCGGGTCGTCAGCTACAACGTCCACTCCTTCCGGGCGGGGTGGCGCGACGTCGCCGCGGCGCTCTCCGCCCTGGAGCCGGATCTCGTCCTGCTGCAGGAATGCGGCTCCCGCCGAACGCTTCTTCGCGTGGCGTCTCTGCTCGGGGTCGAAGCCGCCTCGACCGCCCCGAGGTTTCCCTGGTTCGTGCCGTTCGGGGGCATCCGCAACGCCGTGTTGTACCCGCGGACGTGGCGGCCCTCGAACGTCGAGAGCTCGGTGCTCTCCCGGCAGGGGCGAAGCCGGCCGCGAGGATTCGTGGCCGCCGGGCTCCGACACGAGGGGGTCCATCTCACGGTCACTTCGGCTCACCTTGGACTCGCGGCAACGGAGCGGGCGCGTCACGCGCGCGAGCTCACCGATGCCCTGGCTTCCTGGCACGGGAACCTCATCCTGGGCATCGATCTGAACGAGGAGTCGGGCGCTCCGGCCGGGCGGTGGGTCGCGGAGCGCCTCTACGACGCCTTCGCGAACGCGGGAGATGGGTCCGGCGGGACGTTTCCGGCGCGCGTGCCCACGGCACGGATCGATTACGTCTTCGTCGGAGAGGGCGTGACGGTTGAGAGGTGCTGGGTGCCGCCCGACACGGAATTCGAAAGCGTCTCCGATCACCGGCCCGTCGTGGCCGACGTCGAGATCGAGGTCGAGGGTGCCTGAGAGATCCTCACCTCGTCGGGAGGAGGCCGTGTTCGACGGGATCGCCGACAGCTACGACGAAACCCGATCCCTCTCGCCGGACTTGACCGAGGCCGTCGCACGGGTGGTGGAGCCCGAACTCGAGGGCAGGGGCCGGTGTCTGGAGATCGGCGTCGGGACTGGGCGCATAGCCCTTCCACTGCACGCGCGCGGGATCCCGGTGGCCGGCATCGATCTCTCTGCCCGCATGATCGGCAGGCTCGTCGAGAAGTCCGGCGGCCGCCCGCCCTTCCCGCTCGCGCTCGCCGACGCCCTGAGGCTGCCGTTCCGCGAGGGCACGTTTGGCGCCGGCGTCATCGCCCACGTGCTGCACCTGATCCCGGCCTGGAACGATGCCCTTCGCGAGCTGGTTCGGGTGGTCGAGCCAGGCGGCGTGATCCTGGTGGACGTGGCCAAGTGGGACCTCCGACTTATGCAGGACGTTCAGGAGCGGTTCGCCTCGGAGGCCGGCATCTCCCCACGTTTCCCCGGCACCACGGAGGAGAGCGAGATAGAAGAGGCGATGCGAGGCCTGGGAGCGTCGGTTCGGCGTCTGCCCGCCATCCCCGCCCCGCAGCTGGCGACGATCGAGGAGCACATAGGGCGAATGGAGCGTGGGATCTACTCGTTCTGCGCCGGTCTCGGTCCGGGTGCCCGCCGTATCGCCGCAGGAGCCACGCGGCGGTGGGCCCAAGAGCGGTTTGGGCGGCTGGACGAGCCCCGGGAAATCGGGACTCAGATCGTCTGGTTGGCGTTCGACCTCACGAACAGGGCGATCCGCGACGAGATCAGTTCCGAGTCGTGATCCAGCGTCGCGACGTGGTACGAGCTCTCGAGCCGTACCAGCTCCTTGACCGAGGATCCGGCCTTCCGCATGACCAGCCGCGAGTTCGAGGGCTTGACGACGTGGTCCACCCGCGAGGAGATGACCATCAGGGGAAGGCGCAGGGAGGGGAGCTCCTTCTCGGCGTGGCGAATTAGCTTCCTCAGCTCACCCGCCGCCTGCAGGGGGACCCGGTCGTAGGCGATCTCGTCCTGACCCGGCTTCCGGATGTCGTTTCCGACCCCCCTCGCGGTTCGCCTGAACGGGCGGATGAGGGGGGCGAGCAGAAGGTCGGGCCGGCGGATCTGGGGATTGATCGCGACGACGCCACGAAGATGCTGGGCCTGCCGCACCCCGAGATGCAGGGCCAGAGCAGCCCCCGCCGACAGGCCGACAGCGATCACGGCCGAGCACCGGCTCGAGAGGTCGAGCAGCGTCGAATCGGCGTCGCCTTCCCACTGGGACCAGGTGGTCGCCTCTAGGTCCTCCCACGACGTCCCATGACCCGGAAGGCGCGGCCCGACCGAGGAGATGCCCTCTCGCGCGAGGCGCTCACCCAGTGGACGCATGGACGCGGGGCTGCCGGTGAACCCGTGCAGGAGCAGGACGCCCACCGGGCCGGCGTCGAAGCGGAAGGCATCGGCTCCGGGAATGACATGGTGCCCGGAGGAGATGGTCATGCGGCTTGCGTCGCCCTCAACCTCTGCGGGCGTGGTCGCGGAAGAGCTGCGCGGCCAGGAAGAGAGCGAAGAGCCCAGTCGCGGCCACCAGCACGACGAGCAGCGCCAGGAAGAACCATTCCAGGAATCCGAAGGCGGCGATCATCGCGAGGTGTTTTCCTCCCGGGTCCGGTCCGGCTAGTCTATCGACGTAACCCTCGGACAGCTTCGGCGGTCTGTTCATCGGGGAAGAGGGGATGCCGTGTTCTGGTGGCTGATGAAGTACGTGCTCCTGGGCCCCCTCCTGCGGCTGCTCTACCGGCCGAAGGCGCGGGGCCTGGAGAACATCCCGGCCGAAGGGCCGGCCATCCTGGCATCGAACCACCAGTCGTTCCTCGACGACCTCCTCCTGCCGCTCCTGGTGCCCAAACGCAAAGTCGTCTTCCTGGCGAAGGCCGACTACTTCGACAAGTGGTACCTCAAATGGTTCTTCAAGGGGGCCAACGTGATCCCGGTGCGCCGCGGACAGAGCTCCGCGGCGGAGGCCGCCCTGAGGGCGGGGGCCGAGGCCCTGAAGGAGAGCAAGCTGATCGGCATCTTTCCGGAGGGCACCCGCTCCCCGGACGGACGCCTTTACCGGGGGAAGACAGGGGTGGCGCGGATGGCGCTGGAGGCGCGCGTGCCGGTGATCCCGGTCGCAATCACGGGGACCTTCGAGGCGATGCCGTATCACCGGAAGATGCCCAGGCGCGGCAGGGTGGAGATCCGCTTCGGGAAGCCCCTGGACTTCCAGCGCCACTACGATCGGCCGAGCGACCGGTTCGTCCTTCGCTCCGTCACCGACGAGATCATGTACGAGATCATGCTGCTCTCGGGCCAGGAGTACTCGGACGAGTATGGCTCGAAGGCGAAGGACCGGATCGATCTCGCTCGCGCCGCTCAGGATGCCGGCGAGGGGCAGGACGCGTCCCAGGAGCCCGCGCCGCAGCCCGAATCGGCCGCCGCCTCGGTCACCAACTCAGCCACAGATTCAGCTCGTCCGTCGTAATCATCGGGTCTCGGGGAGAGCCCACCGCAGCGATCGCTCGACCGCGCGCCGCCACCCCCCGTATCGACCCTCGAGATCAGGTCCCCCTCGCGGCAGGAACTCGGCGTCGGCTCGCCAGAGGGAGGCGGTCTCCGCTGGTGAGGACCATATCCCGCGCCCCAGCCCCGCCAGGTAGGCGGCGCCGAGGGCGGTGGTCTCCGGGATCACCGGACGGACGACCGGCACGCCGAGTAAGTCGGCCTGGAACTGCAGGAGGAAGTCCATGGCGCTCGCGCCTCCATCCGCCCTCAGTTCGGTAAGGGAGATCCCTCCGTCCCGGCGCATCGCGTCCACAACGTCTCGCGTCTGATAGGCCATGGCCTCCACGGCAGCACGGACCACGTGGGCCCGCCGGGTCCCACGCGTCAGCCCGACCAGCGTTCCTCGCGCGTACGCGTCCCACCACGGCGCCCCGAGGCCCGTCAGCGCCGGGACGAAGTAGACGCCGCCCGTGTCCGCGACCGACTCTGCGATCGGTCCCGCCTGATCGGTTCGTTCCAGGAGGCCCAGGCCGTCCCGCAGCCACTGGAGGGCAGCGCCGGTTACGAAGATCGAGCCCTCCAACGCGTACGCGCGCGACCCTTCATCGCTGCACGCCAGGGTGGTGAGGAGCGTCGGGGACATGGACGCGGTCTCGCCCGTGTGCATCAGCACGAAGGACCCGGTCCCGTAGGTGTTCTTGGTGGCTCCCGGTCCGATGCATGCCTGGCCGAACAGGGCGGATTGCTGATCGCCGGCCAAGCCGGTGATCGGAATGCGGGAGGCGGGCCAATCACCGGCCGTCGTGGCGAGCTCTCCCCAGGACGGGACCACGGCCGGAAGCAGCGCCCGCGGGATCCTGAGGCGATCCAGGAGCTCGTCGTCCCAAGCGAGTCGGGAGATGTCGAAGAGCATGGTCCGTGACGCGTTCGTCCGGTCCGTCGCGTGGACGGCGCCTCCGGTGAGCCACGCCAGGAGGTACGAGTCGACGGTTCCGAAGGCGAGCCTGCCGGCCTCGGCGTCTTCACGGGCCCCCGGTACGTTGTCGAGCAGCCAGGCGACCTTCGTTGCGGAGAAGTAGGGGTCGATAACGAGGCCGGTCCGCTCGTGGACCGCCTCCTCCCAGCCCTCCTCCCGAAGGACGTCGCAGAGCGGGGCGGTCCGGCGATCCTGCCACACGATGGCCGGATGGATCGGCTTCAGGGTGGCCCGGTCCCAGAGCACGGTCGTCTCTCGCTGATTGGTGATGCCGATGGCCGCGAGCCCTCGCGGCTCGATCGCCGCCGCGGCGCATGCCTCGCGACATGCGCCCAGGGTCGCGGATCGCCAGTGCCCGGGGTCGTGCTCCACCCATCCGGGGCGCGGGAACGATTGCGGGAACTCCCGGTAGCCCCTCCCGAGGGCGCGACCGGCTTCGTCCACCACGAGGGCGGTCACCCCGGTGGTCCCGGCGTCGATCGACAGGATGCTCACGGTATGGTTGGTCCCGACCCCCGAAGGCGGAAGCGACCCAGTATGGAACACAGGCGGCCCCGGCTCGGCATCCTGTGCGGCGGAGGACCCGCCCCCGGGATCAACTCGGTCATCTCCGCCGCGACCATCGAGGCCATCAACTCCGGGTGGGACGTCGTCGGGATACTCGACGGGTTCGAACACCTCATCGAGGGCTCGGCCGAGCACATCCGTGCGCTGTCCATCCGCGACGTCTCCCGCATCCACGTGCTGGGAGGGTCCATCCTGTTCACCTCGCGCGCCAACCCAACCGCGCGGGACGAAGGCGCCGAGGATCCCGAGTGGCGGCTCACGAACTGCCGGGCGGCGCTTCGCGAGATGGGGATTGACGCGCTCGTGACCATCGGTGGGGACGACACGGCCCATTCCGCCTCTCGCCTGGCCGCGGCCG
>JACDEY010000100.1 GCA_013816105.1 Actinomycetota bacterium | reverse complement strand
GGGCAGCGTCGGGCTGCTATCGGCCGTGCCCTTCACCACGTGGCTCGCCGCCCGCCTCGCGCCAGGGCCGGGGACGGGAGCAGCAGCGAGGAGCCGCCGGTTCGAGCGACGGCGGCTGCGCCGCGCGCGGGGCGAGGAGGATCGCTGGCCGGCCGAGGGCTGACCGCTCCAGCGACGAAGCCCCTGTTGTTGGCGGTTGGCACTTCGTCCGCGCGGACTATGATACTGAGTGTCATTCTCATTACCATGTATCAGAGAGGTCTCTCCTGACACGTTGGAGCGGAAAACCGGCGCGGTGGGTCATCCTCGGGTGGCTCGTTCTGGCCGCCTCGGTAGCGGGATGCTCGCGGGCGAACGGATCGCCCGAGGCGGAGGGCCTGACCGTCGTGGCCAGCTTCTACCCGCTCTTCGAGGCCGCGGAGCGGGTTGGCGGCGACCGGGTCGAGGTCGGGAGCCTGGTCCCCCCGGGCATTGAACCACACGACGTCGAGCAGACCTCCCGAGACGCGGATGCCCTGCTGGACGCCGACGTGGTGCTGTTCGTCGGAGGGGGCTTTCAGCCGGTGGTCCAGGAGTTCGTCGCCTCTCGCGAGGGGGGATCATTCGATGTGCTCGGCGCGTTCCCGCCCGGTTCTCGGGTGGACCCTCACGTCTGGCTGGATCCGGTGAAGATGCAAGCGATCGTGGAGCGGATCGCCGAGGCGTTCTCCGAAGCCGATCCCCCCGGCTCGAGCGTGTACGCCGCGAACGCAAGGGACTACGGAGCCGAGATCGCCCGCGTCCACCAGGACTACCTCGACGGCCTGGCGAGCTGCGACCGGCGGCTCATCGTCGCCACGCACGCGGCGCTCGGCCACCTGGCCGCCCGGTACGGTCTCCAGCAGGAGGCGATCTCGGGTTCCGCTCCGGAGGGGGAGCCGGACCCCAGGCGCTTCGCCGAGCTCGCGGACCTGGTGCGTCGGGGCGGGGTCACGACGATATTCACGGAGCCTCTGACGGACACGGACGCCGCGGCCACCCTCGCACGCGAGACCGGGGCGGGGACGGCCGTTCTGAACCCGCTCGAAGGGCTCACCGAGGAACAGGCGGCTCGGGGCGAGACCTACATCTCCGTGATGCATCGGAACCTCGAGGTACTGAGGGCGGCCCTGGGGTGCCGATGAGCGGGCCGGGTGAGTTGCTCCGCGCCCAAGCACTTTCCTTCGGCTACGGCGCCGAGCCGATCTTGAGAGATGTGGACCTTTCCATCGACCCGAAGGAGTTCGTTGCCCTCGTTGGGCCGAACGGATCCGGGAAATCTACCCTCCTGAAGATCCTTCTTGGGCTTCTCAAGCCCGACTCCGGAAGCGTGGAGCTCTTCGGCGTGGAGCCCTCGCGGTTCCGCGAGCGGTGGCGGCTCGGCTACGTCCCGCAGCGTCCCTCTCTCGGCCGCGAGCTCCCCGCGACGGTGCAGGAGGTCGTGTCCATGGGGCGGCTCTCCCGGGTGGGGTGGCGGGCGCGGCAGCGCCCGGCCGATCGCCGGGAGATCGAGCACGCGCTCGACTCCGTTGCTCTCTTCGAGCTTCGGTCGCGACCGATCAACGAGCTGTCGGTCGGGCAGCAACAGCGGGCGTTCATCGCCCGGGCGTTCGCGAGCTCTCCCGAGCTGCTCGTCCTCGACGAGCCCATCGCGGGAGTCGACACGGAGTCCCAGCAGCGGTTCCGCGACTCGCTCGCCCACCTTCGGCGCGAGCATGGGTCGGCCGTCCTGCTCGTCTCCCACGAGCTCGGGGCGGTGGCCGAGGACCTGGACCGGGTGATCGTCCTGAAGGGTGCGGTGGTCTTCGACGGATCGCCCAAGGAACTCGTGGCGCAGGGCGTCAGTCTCGGCATCCACGGTGAGGACCTCCCCCTGTGGCTCGAGAGGCTCGGCTGATGCCCTGGCCCTTCGAGCGCGAGTACATGCAGCTCGCGCTCGTCGCCGGGCTCGTCGTCGGCGCCTGTGCGCCGCTGATCGGAGCTTTCCTCGTGCAGAAGCGGATGTCGCTCCTGGGCGACGGGATCGGCCATCTCGCGTTCGCCGGCGTTGCCGCCGGGCTGCTTCTGGACGTCTGGCCCGTGTGGACCGCCCTCGCCGTTTCGGTCCTCGGAGCCGTGGCCCTCGAGCGTCTGCGGGCGCGTGGGTCCGCCTCCGGAGACCTCGCGCTCGCGCTCTTCTTCTACGGCGGGATCGCCGGGGGAGTGGTGCTTATCGGCCTTGCAGAATCGTTGAACGCCAACATCTTCTCGTTCCTCTTCGGATCCCTCCTAACCGTGTCCGCGGCCGACGTGTGGACCGTCGTCGTGATCGGTGCCCTGATCGTCCTGACGATCGCGCTGTCGGGTCGCGCGCTGTTCGCCGTGGTGGCGGACGAGGAGTGGGCCCGGGTGGCCGGCCTCCCGGTCGACCGGCTGAACACGCTCCTCGCCGTCCTCACCGCGGTGACCATCGTGGCCGCCATGCGAGTGGTCGGCGTCCTGTTGATCGCGGCGCTGATGGTCCTGCCGGTCGCAAGTGGCCAACTCCTCGCCCGATCGTTCCGGCGGGCGCTGGTCTGGTCCGTTGCGGTTGGCATAGTCTCCGTCGTGCTGGGCCTGGTCGCCGCGAGGCAGTGGGCGCTCGCCCCCGGGGGGTCGATTGTGCTGGTCGCGGCGTCTGCATTCGGCATTCTCTCGGCCATAACCGGAGGCAGCAGAGGCGGGTCGATTCTCAGGCGTTCTCACTCCGGCTGATATGGTGGGCCTCGTGACCGAAGAACGCCACGAAACCGCCGCAGCCCGGCTCCGGGCCATCGGGCAGCGCTACACCCCGAATCGCCGGACGCTGGTGGAGGTGCTCTCCGGAGCGAGGCAGCCCCTCACCATCCCGGAGATACTCTCGGGTCGTCCGGGGCTGGCCCAGAGCTCGGTGTACCGCAACCTCGGCGTCCTGCGGGTGGCGAAGGTCGCACGGCGGGTTCTCACGAGCGAGGAGTTCGCCCGGTACGAGCTAACGGAGGACCTCACCGAGCACCACCACCATCTCGTCTGTTCGTCCTGCGGCGCCGTGGAGGACTTCACGGTGACCTCCCGCCTCGAACGAACGATGCAAAGGGCAATCACGGAGGCCACGGCCGGCCGGCGCTTCGCGCCGCTCAGCCACCGGCTCGACCTCATCGGCCTCTGCGGCCGCTGCGCCTGAGGCGGCCTGCGGAGGCTACTCGGCGAGGACTGCGATGCGCTCCCTTCGTTCGATCCGGCCGAGCAGCGGCGGGGCTGCCCTTCGCCGTGCGTCCTCGACCTCGCGAAGTCGCTCGACTCGGTAGCGCCGCCATCCGGCGTCTGAGAGCGCCTGCAGGACCGGCTCCACCGAAGCTCGGCGCGCCAGCGGAAGGGCCGCGATCACCTCCGCGTCATAGGCGCCGTGATGATCATCGGGGATTCGCAGGCCTCGCCGGATCGCCGAGGCCGCGCCTTCTCGAAGCCGAGAGAGCGCGGTCGGCGCGCCGGGAAAGGACTCGTACAGAACCAGGCGGCCCTTCGGGCAGACTTCGCGCCACGCGCGAAGCGCGTCCGCAGGCCGGGGCTGCGTCCAAAGCACGTGGCGCTCGATCACCGCGTCGAACGGCCCCTCGGGTGGCTCGGTCGCGGACCCCACGACGAACTCGATCTCGAGCCCCCGCTCTTCCGCCTTGCGCCGGGCTCTCGCGAGCATCGCCGACGAGAAGTCCAGAGCCGTGACGCGATGCCCAAGGGCCGCCGCGATGAGGCTGAGGGCGCCGGTTCCCGCGCCCACATCGAGGACGCGCGCCCCGGGCAGCGGGATATGCCGGGACAGGGCCCCGCCCCATGCCGCTGCCTCCCGGGGATCCGAGAGCGCGTGCGACGGGGAACGGTCGTAGACGCCGGCGTCCTCCTCCCACCAGTCCCGGATCCGGGAGGAGAGGTTCGTCGTGGCATCCGGCTGATCGGAGCCGGAGCCGGGCTGCGTGCCGTGTTGGTCTCCCTGACGCGTCATTCGACTTGGGCAGGGACGGCGGTGGCGGGAAGCCCGCGCCGCCGGATGCCCGACACGGCGAAGGCGAAGGTGAACAGCGCGGCCGCGACGAGCACCACCGAGGCGCCCGAGGCCACGTCGAGGTAGTAGGAGACGTATACCCCGAGGAACCCGCAGAGGGTCCCAACCACGACCGAGATACCGAGCATCCGGCCGAAGCTATCCGTCAGCAGGCGGGCGATCACCGCAGGGATCACGAGGACGGCGGCGATGAGCGTCACCCCGAGCACGTTCATCGTCGCGGTGATAGTCGCCGCCAGGGTCACCGCGAGCAGGAGATCGGCGCGGGCGGTGGATACGCCCGAGACCTCTGCCACCTCCGGATCGAAGGTCGAAAACAGCAGCTGCCTGTAGCGGAAGAAAACGACGCCGGCTGCGAAGCCCGCAACGGCGGCCACTACCCAGACGTCGCCCATCGTGACCCCCAACACGTTGCCGAACAGGGCGGCCTCGAAGTTCCGCGTGAAGCCCCCGAACCGGGAGATGAGCGCGAGGCCGACGGCGAAGCTGGCCGTCGTGACCACGCCGATGGCGGCGTCGGCGCCGATTGTGCGTCGCCGGGCCACCCTGTTGATCAGCAGGGCGGAGATCAGGCCCCACACGCCCGCACCCACGTAGAAGTTGACGCTCGTGACGAAGCTCGCCACCGCCCCTCCGAAGATCGCATGAGACAGGCCGTGCCCGATGTAGCTCATGCCGCGGAGCACCACGTAGACGCCCACGAGGCCGCACAGCGCTCCCGCGAGCGTGGCGACGGCGATCCCGTGGACGAAGAAGTCGTAACGGAAGGGCTCAAGCAGGGTGCTCATGGTGCTCCTCCCAGAGTGGAACGACGTTCGAATCCTCAACGGCCTCGGGGTAGTGCTCCACGACCACGGGCATCCCTCCGTGCGATAGGACCTCCAGGGGTGCCCCGTACGTACGCTCCAGGACCTCGGGGACGATGACCTCCTGCGGGGTCCCGGTGGCGATGATCTCCCTGTTCAGACAGGCCAGCCGGGGCAGGTGCGCGGCTATCCCGTTCAGGTCGTGCGTGGTCACCACGATGGCCAGGCCGTCGTGGTGCAGTTCGTGGAGCAGGTGCATGACGTCGTGGCGCGTCCGGACGTCCACGCCGCTCGTG
>JACDEY010000099.1 GCA_013816105.1 Actinomycetota bacterium | reverse complement strand
GCCCTTCGCTCTCAGGAAGGCCAGTCGTGCGTTGGCTTCTCCTGGGTCAGCAGGTCGTCCAGGGATGGCTTGCCCTTGTCCTCCGCCTTCGCGATCGCTTCTCCGAGCCGATCCGGCGGCGCGTCGTCTGCCGCCTCGAGCATCTCTTCCAGCGACTTCCCGGCGCTCCCCTTCAGCCGGATCCGGATGGCGGCGAGCACCGCCTCATGCCGCTCCGACAGCCCCTGGTTGACCTTGATCTCGGTCAGGGCCTCCTCCGCCTTCGCGATGAGCTCCCGGTCGTCCACCCGGACAGTCTCGCAGCCGGAGGCTGCGTTCGGTTCCCTTCGGCGGCATCATGAGCCCGTGAGGAAGGACCTCCCGGCCGGCACCGTCACCCTTGTGTTCACCGACATCGAGGGATCGACAAAGCTGCTCCATGAGCTGGGCGCCGAGTCGTACGCGGAGGCGCTCGCCGAGCACCGGCGGCTGCTCCGTGAGGCGTACGGGAGCCACGGCGGCGTCGAGGTCGACACGCAGGGCGACGCGTTCTTCTACGCGTTCGCGGACGCGGGCGAGGCGGTGGCCGGCGTGGAGGAAGGACGCGAGGCCTTGCGCCCCGGCCCGATCCACGTCCGGGTCGGCATCCACACCGGTGAGCCGCACCTCGGGCCCGAGGGCTACGTCGGCCACGACGTGCACCTCGGCGCGCGGATCGGCGCCGCAGGGCACGGGGGGCAGGTGCTGCTGTCCGACGCCACACGGGTCGCGGCGGGCCTCGCCGAGGATGCTCTCCACGATCTCGGCGAGCACCGTCTGAAGGACATCGACCGACCGATCCCGATCTTCCAGCTCGGCGCCGAACGCTTCCCGCCACTGAAGACGATCTCGAACACGAACCTGCCGCGGCCGGCGAGCTCGTTCGTGGGGCGCGAACGGGAGACCGAGGAGATCGTCCGGCTGGTCCGTGACGGCGCCCGCCTCGTCACGCTCACGGGGCCCGGCGGCTCCGGCAAGACCCGTCTCTCGATCGAGTCGGCGGCCGAGCTCGTCGGTGACCACAAGGCCGGGACGTTCTGGGTGGAGCTCGCACCTGTCCGCGATCCGGCGCTCGTGGTCGACGAGATCGCGACGACCCTCGGCGCGAAGGACGGCCTCGCGGACCATATCGGCGAGCGAGAGATGCTCCTAGTCCTCGACAACCTCGAGCAGGTGCTCGACGTGGCGCCGGCGCTCGCCGACCTCGTCGAGGCCTGCCCGAACCTCGTGGTCCTCGCGACGAGCCGGGAGCGCCTCCGCGTCCGCGGCGAGGTGGAGTTCGAGGTGGCACCCCTCGCTGAGCATGACGCGGTCGAGCTGTTCTCGGCCCGCGCGGGCCTAGGCGGAGCCGAACCCGACGACGCCGTCGGCGACCTGTGCCGCGCCCTCGACGAGATGCCTCTCGCGATCGAGCTGGCGGCCGCACGAGCGAAGGTCCTCTCGCCGGCCCAGATCTTGGAACGGCTCTCGCAGCGTCTCGACCTGTTCACCGGCGGCCGCGATGCCGACCCGCGCCAGCGCACGCTCCGCTCGACGATCGAGTGGTCGCACGATCTCCTCGACCCGGAGGAGCAGCGCCTCTTCGCGCGCCTCGCGGTCTTCCCGGGCGGCGCCACGCTGGAGGCGGCCGAGGCGGTCGCCGACGCCGACCTCGACACGCTCCAGTCCCTCGTCGAGAAGAGTCTCGTCCGCCACACCGACGATCGGTTCTGGATGTACGAGACGATCCGCGAGTTCGCGCTCGAGCGGCTCGAGGCCTCCGGGGAGGCGGACGACCTCCGCCGCCGCCACGCCGATCACTTCCTCGAGATGGCGGAGGAAGCCGAGCCACACCTCCGGCGAGAGGACGACGCGTGGCTCGATCGGCTCGAGGGGGAGCTCGACAACGTCCGGGCGGCGCTCGACCACTTCGAGGCGACGGAGCAGCACGAGCTCGAGCTGCGGGTGTGCGCGGCGTTCTGGTGGGTGTGGTCGCTCCGCGGGCCGATCAGGGAGGGACGACGTCGTGTCGAACGAGCGCTCGCTGCCGATCCACGGCCCACGGCCGCCCGCGCCGGCGCACTGGTCGCGGCGCACGATCTGTCCAGCGACGACGGCGACGATCCGGCATCGCGGGCGTGGGGCGAGGAGGCGCTCGCGCTCGCGCGCGCGCTCGGGAACGACTGGGCCGTCGCGTACGTGCACATGGGGCTCGCACTGGTGTTCGCCATGGAGGATGAGTTCGCCGCGGCTCGACCGCTGTTGGAGGAGAGCGTCCGTGGCTTCAAGGAGCTCGGCGACGAGCACTGGGAGATGCAGGCGAGCCGTCGCTTGGCGTGGGCGCATGAGTCGCTCGGCGACCTGGACCGAGCGCGCCAGATCCATCAGGAGAACCTGCGTCGGGCGCGCGAGCGGGGCGACACCTTCATCGAGGCGAGGTCGCTGGCGGTGCTGGGCACGTACGAGCTCGAGGAGGGACACGTCGAGCCGGCGATCCCGCTGTTGGAGGAGGCCTACCGGCTCGCGCGCGACCGGCCGGGCATCCCAGACCGCCTCGCACAGGTGATCCTCGTGTCTCGCTTCGCGCGCGCACTGGCGCTGACGGGGGAGGCCGAGGCGGCGATCCGCCTCCTGGCGTGCACCGAAGCACGGCACGAGGAGCTCGAGCTGCCACCTGAACGCTGGGTCGAGCGGATGAACGACGGGACGCGGGAGATGGTTGGCCCGTTGGTCGACGCGGCGGCCGAAGCCCGGGCGAGCGAGGAAGGTCGGAAGCTCACCGTCGACGAGGCCGTCACGCTCGCCCTCGACCTGCTGCGACGCTAGACAGATCGTGGGCGGCCGAGCCGCCCGTCGCCGATGCGATCGAGCGTTCGCCGACCGCGTCGGTAGCGCTCGCTAGGCTCGCCGTCCGGATGGGGACTCCTTCACGTCGTGTTGGCCATCGCTGGCGTGACTATCGAACGCCCTCGGGTCGGCGGCCCGTGAAGGGGTTCCTCGACACTCTGTCTCCAGAGGACAGAGCAGAGGTTGCTGCCGCGATGGCGGATGTCAGGGCCGACGGACTGCGTGTGGCCCGCCACCTGCGTGGTGAGGTCTATGAGGTTCGGGCTGACGGTCCCGGGGCGTCCGTGAGGATCCTCTTCGCCGAGGAGGGGAAGAAGGGTCGCGTTCTGCTGGCCCTCGAAGGCTTCGAGAAGAAGACGCAGAAGACGCCGGATCGTCTGATCCGGCTCGCGGAGAAGAGGCTCGCCGACTGGCGATCGAGACGTTAAGAAGGAATATCTCTTTGACGATATCTCGTGTTTGAGATAGGCTACGCCATCGATACCAGTGGAACGGAGGACTCGAACGATGCCGCGGGAACCGGACCTCCTCGACGAGCTCATCTCGGAAGGTGAGGCGCAGACCCCGGGGTTCGCGCTCATGGTCGAAGCGGCGCTCGAACGTCGTCGCCTGCTTCGCGAGCTCGCCGCCGACAGGGTTGATCTCGGACTCTCCCAGACGGCCGTTGCCGCAGAGATGGGGACGTCGCAGTCCGCCGTGGCTCGCATCGAGTCCGGAAACGCGGATGTGAGGATGTCGACCGTCGAACGATACGCGGCCACGCTCGGCCGGAAAGTCGAGTGGCGGATCGCTGCCGGTTCGCCGCGTCGCGCGGGCGTTGCACGCCGGCGGGTCTCCGCCACGAGTTCGAAGACGGTAGCTGCTCGTAAGAAGCGCTGATCCGCGGAGCAGCCTGACCGGTCCGGTCCGGTCCCGATCCCGTCACTCAAACGCTGACCACCACGACCCCGAGCGCGAGGAGAGCCTTCACGAACGCGCGTTCAGCGGGCGCATCCTCCCACGGTCGCGCATCCCACCGGCGCCGCCCGGCCGTCGCTCGACGTGCGCCTGAGACCAGGCGTGGCTGATCGCTCGCTCGCGTAGGCTGAGGTGATGGGCGCGACCCTTATCACCGGCGCGAGTGGCTACATCGGGGGCCGCCTCACTCAGCACTCCGTCGATGCAGGGGTTGAGATCCGGGTTGCCGGGCGCGATCCGCAGCGCCTCACCGATCGCTGGCCGGGTGTGGATGCGGTCGAGCTCGACGTGATGCGGCCCGAGACGATCGGGCCCGCCACGGAAGGGGTCACGACCGCCTACTACCTGATCCATTCGATGGAGGAAGGCGGCGCGCCGTTCGAGGAACGGGACCGGACCGCCGCCACGAACTTCGCTCGGGAAGCGGCGAAGAGCGGCGTCGAGCGGATCGTCTTCCTCGGCGGGCTCGGCGACGACGAGGATCCCGACCTCTCTCCGCACCTGGCCAGTCGCCACGAGACCGGCCGGCTGCTCGCCGAGCACGGCCCCGCGGTCCTCGAACTCCGGGCCGGCATGGTCATCGGGGCCGGGAGCGCATCGTTCCGGATGCTCGAGGACCTGGTGCGACGGCTGCCGGTGATGGTCACACCCAGGTGGGTGGACACCCGCTCGCAGCCGATCGCCATCGACGACGTGGTCACCAACCTGGACAGGGCCCGCGAGGTGACCATCGACGAGCATCACACGATCGTGGAGATCGGAGGCGCCGACGTGCTCTCGTACCGGGAGATGATGCGGCGCCTCGGTGCGATACGCGGGCGGATCCCTGTGATCCTGCCCGTCCCGGTGCTCAGCCCATCGCTCTCGTCGCTGTGGTGCGGCCTCGTGACCTCGGTTCCTCGTTCCATCGCGAAGCCACTCATCGAGGGGCAGCGGAACGAGACGATCGTGCGAGACGATACGGCGGCGCAGCTCTTCCCCGACGTCCACACGGTCGGCTTCGACGAGGCCGTTAAGAGGGCGCGCTCGGAGGCTGCCGCCTAGGGGCGTCTCGCTCCCACTTGCCGAGTAGGTCGACTGCGGGGAGGATGCGCACGTGGATCGGCCCCTGACCAGGTACGCGACCACCGATGACGACGTCCACATCGCCTACCAGGTGATCGGCGCCGGCCCGATCGATCTCGTGTTCGTCCACGCCTTCGTCTCGCACGTTGAGCTGTTCTGGGACCTGCCGACGTACGCCCGTTTCGTCCGGGAGCTCAGCGCGTGGGCACGGGTCATCGTCTTCGACAAGCGCGGCATCGGTCTCTCCGACCGCCTTTCGGTGACCCCGACCCTGGAAGCCCGGATCGACGACCTTCGAGCGGTGCTAGACGCCGTGGGCTCTCAGCGAG
>JACDEY010000098.1 GCA_013816105.1 Actinomycetota bacterium | reverse complement strand
TACCAGCAGGGCATCCCGGTCACGGCTGGTCTGCACGAAACCCAGGGGCCAGCCGTCGCGCAGGGGATCGGTCCTCGGGCGGCGTTGTCCGGGAGCCGGAGTTAGCGTCCCGGACAGCTCGGAGGGGCGGCGAAGAGGGTGAGAATCGAGCCGGCCTTCCGGCGGAGGGCTCATCCGGCCTCGGCCACCTCGTCTCGCCGGCCCAGCGCCCGGTATCCCAGAGCCTCGGACATGTGCTCGGCGTCGACCCGGTCGCTTCCGCCCAGGTCCGCGATGGTGCGCGCGACCTTCACGGCACGGTCGAACGCCCGGCCCGAGAGCGCGAGGCTCTCGACGGCTAGCGACAGCAGCGACTCGGCGGAATCGGTCATTCGAGCCTCGAGCCGGGCTCTCGATCCGGGCGTGTGAGCGTTGCAGGTCCAGGGAGAACCGGCGAGCCGCCGCCGCTGCCGCTCCCGTGCGTCCTCCACCCGAGCCCGTACCCGCGCCGAGGGCTCTCCCAGCTGGGAGCCGAGCAACTCGGCGCGGGACAGCCTTGGAACGGCGAGCTGGATGTCCACGCGGTCGAGCATCGGGCCGGAGAGGCGCTGACGATACGCCTCCGCCCGATTGGGAAGGCACCGGCAGGCGCGTCGCAGATCCCCCTCGAATCCGCACGGACACGGGTTCGAGGCGGCAACGAGGGTGAACCGGGCCGGAAACTCCACGGCTCCAACCGCCCGGGTCACGACCACGCGCCCATCCTCGAGAGGCTGACGGAGACCCTCGAGCGCGTCCCGCCGAAACTCCGTCACCTCGTCGAGGAACAGCACACCGTTGTGGGCCAGCGAGACCTCGCCCGGGCGCAGGAACCCGGTTCCGCCCCCCAGCAGGCCGGCCGGCGACACCGATTGATGCGGCGAGCGGAACGGGCGGCTCTGCACGAGGCCACCGCCGAGGAGCAATCCGGCTACGGAGTGCAGCCGGGTCACCTCCAGGGCCTCGCCCCGGGTGAGCGCAGGAAGGATGGAGGGAAGCCGCCGTGCGAGCATCGTCTTTCCCGAGCCGGGAGGTCCCACCATCAAGACGTTGTGGCCCCCCGCGGCCGCGATCTCGAGCGCGCGACGAGCCATGTCCTGGCCCCTGACGTCCGAGAGATCGGGTCCTGAGGGAGACTCCGCGGGCGAAGGCGGCCGGGTTCCCGTTCCTGGCTCCGGTCTCCAGAAACCTCTCAGGAAGTCCACCACGCGCCGCAGAGTGGGTGCGGCGACGACGTGCAGGCCCTCGACGAGTTCGGCCTCGGCCCCGTTGGCCTCGGGGACGATCACGCCGCCCAGCCCGGCCGAACCGGCCGCCATCGCCACGGCGAGGACTCCGGGCGTCGCGATCAGTTCCCCCTTCAGGGAGAGCTCTCCCGAGACGGCGTACGGGGCGAGCGCCGAGGCCGGCACCTGCGCCGACGCGGCCAGCACGCTTAGGGCGAGCGGGAGGTCGAACCCGGGCCCGTCCTTGCGAACGTTGGCCGGGGACAGGTTGACCACGACGCGCCGGAGTGGCCACTCGAGGCCCGAGCTCTCCACCGCCGGGCGGACCCGTTCGCGCGCATCGGACACGCCCGCGCCCGGAAGCCCCGTCAGCATCAGCGCCGGGAGTCCCCGCCCGACGTGGGCCTCGATCGAGATGACGTGCCCCTGAACGCCGACCACCGCAACGCCGGAGACGCGCCCGTACATGGGTCGAGGCTAGGGGCCCCCACCGACATGACCCGCCCGCAGGATGATGAGTGGGAGGTCCGAACCGCGTCCTCAGAAGGCGTTCTCGAACACGTGAACGCGCGCGGTTCCCCCCGCGTCGATCATCACGCTCGCCACGTCGAATCGAACCTCGGGCGGCCTGAGGCCGGAGGCGATGAGGAATGTCTCTGCCAGCAGGCGAAGCTTCCGCTGCTTGGCCCACGTGACGGCCTCGAACGGCCCCCCGAGCGCCGAGCCGCGGCGCGACTTCACCTCGCAGACGATGAGCGTTGGTCCTCGGACGAGAACGAGGTCGATCTCTCCGAGGCGGCACCGCCAGTTTCGCGCGAGGACCCGATAGCCGACCCGCCGGTAGTGAGCGACGGCAGCCGCCTCGCCGGCCGTGCCGACGAGAGAGCGAGACGCCGATCCGCATACCCCGCGCACGACCGGAGTGTGGCGCTCCCCACCGACAGTCCGAGACGTCGCCTCCTGCCCGCTGCTCAGGGGTTCAGACTGTGTCGTCTCCAACGGCCGGCGCGTCACCCAGGGCGTCCTCCGGGCGCGGATCCTTGTGGACCAGCTCCTCGATGTTGACATCGTTCGTGGTGAGCACTCGCACGTGTGTGACGAACCGGGCCGGTCGGTACATGTCCCACACCCACGCGTCGTTGAGCTCGAGCTCGAACCAGGGGCCGCCGGGATCCTCGTGCTTCACCAGATCGACGCCGTTCGTCAGGTAGAAGCGGCGCTCGGTCTCCACCACGTAGGAGAACATCGGGAGCACGTCCCGGTACTCACGCCACAGCCGCATCTCCATGTCGTCTTCGTACCGCTCGATGTCTTCGTCGCTCATGTCCCCTCGCCCTTCCCGGTGGACGTCCTCGTCTCATCATCCGTGATACCGCCCACCGTCTCCCCGGCGGGGACGGCCGCCCCGTAGAGCGCCGCGTACGTCTCGACGTCCTGTGCGTACAGTTTGAGGCCCTTGAACGACATGCGGTGGACCGGCGAGGGGCCGCATCGCACGATTGCGGCGCGGTGCGCGTCCGTCCCGTAACCGCGGTTCTGGTCGAAGCCGTACTCCGGGAACCGACGGTGGTAACGGTCCATGATGCGATCCCGGGTGACCTTGGCGATCACCGACGCCGCCGCGACCGAGGCGGTCACAACGTCCCCCTTTCGGATGGCGAGGTGCGGGAACCGCATCCCGGGGAGGGAGAACCCGTCCATCAGGACGAAGTCCGGCACGACGTCCAGCGCGTAGAGCGCTCGGCGGAGCAGGGCGAGGTTCGACACGTGGAGGCCCCTGGCATCGATGCGCCGCGGGAACACCCTGCAAACGGAGTAGGCGAGAGCCGCCGCGCGGATGCGATCGAACCACCGGTCGCGCTGAAGCGCGGTGAGCAGCTTCGAGTCCCGCAGGCCCTCGACGCCGAAGCCCTGGGGCAGGATGACCGCCGCCGCGACCAGTGGACCGGCGAGCGCCCCCCGGCCGGCCTCGTCGACACCCGCGATCCGGTCGAACCCCTCGGCGTGGAGCCGTCGTTCGTAGTGGTCGAGCTGCCTCGCGCCTAGTGAAGCCATCCGATGCGGGAGGGCGGCCAGACGAGGACGAAGGCCCGCCCGATGACCCTATCCTCCGGAATGAAGCCCAGGCTGAAGCGGGAGTCGTTCGAGTTCGGGCGGTTGTCCCCCATCACGAACAGGCGATCCTCCGGAACCGTCGTCTTCGGATAGTCACGCGTATCCGCGAGCCGGCCCACGTACGGCTCGTTCAGCTCTCGGCCATCGATGAAGACCACCCCCTGCCGGATCTCGATGGTCTCGCCGGGAAGCGCGATTACGCGCTTGATGAAGTCCTTCTCGGCGTTCGCCGAGACCCCGAGCCCCTCGGTCAACCAGTCCCACACCGCCGCTAGAACGCTGCGAGGGGCGTGGGGCTCGGGGTTGGGGTCCTCGAAGACGATGACGTCTCCGCGCCGCGGCGGGTGCAGGTGGTACACGATCTTGTTGACGAGCACCCGGTCGCCGACCTCGAGCGTCCGCTCCATGGACTGAGATGGGATGAAGAACGCCTGGACGACGAAGGTCTTGATGATCAGCGCCAGGAGAAATGCGACAAGGAGCAGGACCGGCACCTCGCGGAGGAACGCCAGCGGGTGCGACGGCCGTTCGTCATCCTTCTGGCTTCCCGGCGGCGGGGGCTCGGGCAGCGGTGGTGGCACAGGTTCGGTTAGGACCGATGCTCGTTCCTCGGAATCGGCGCGGCTGGAGGAAAGTGCCGTCCCGGGCGACGATGGGTGGCCGGGGGGCATCTCGCTCAGCCCTGCTCCGCCTCGGCTCCCCCAGGCGTCCCGCCCGAGGCGGCGCGAGCGGGGACGGGCTCACGAAGCTCCCGGATACGGGCGCGCTTTCCGCGGCGCTCCCTGAGGTAGTAGAGCTTCGCCCGGCGGACCCGGCCGCGACTCACCACCTCGACGCTCGCTATGGTCGGCGAGTGGAAGGGAAAGGTCCGCTCCACGCCCACGCCGAATGAGATCTTCCGGACGGTGAACGTCTCGCGCAGGCCCCCACCCTGCCGGCGGATGACGACCCCCTGGAAAACCTGGATGCGCTCGCGACCCGCCTCGGCCACGCGGACGTGAACACGCACGGAGTCCCCGGAGCGGAACCGGGGGAGATCATCGCGCAGGCGCGGCTTCTCTACGAGGTCGGTCTTGTTCATGCGATGCCGTCCAGCCGGTCGATCCGGAGCGGGACGCCCATGATAGCACCGGCTCTTCGCTCACTCGGACGCCCGGCCCGAGGGCCCATCGCAGAGAAGGTCCGGGCGATTACGCCTCGTCTTCTCGAGAGCGGCCTCCCTGCGCCAGCGGGAGATCCGGCCATGGTCCCCGGATAGCAGTACCTCTGGAACGACCGCCCCGCGGAACTCCCGGGGCCGCGTGTAGTGAGGGTGATCGAGCAGGCGCCCCTCGAACGACTCCGAGATCACCGATTCCTCGTTCCCGACGACCCCTGGCACCAGCCGGACGACCGCCTCGAGCATCGCCAGCGCGGCCACCTCACCGCCCGCGAGGACGAAGTCGCCGATAGAGACCTCTTCCGCCCCGAGCAGGTCCACGACCCGCTCGTCCACGCCCTCGTACCGACCGCAGATCAACACGAGCCACGATTCCTTCGCCAGCTCCTTGACGAGCGCCTGGGTGAGGGGGCGGCCTGCCGGGGACAGCAGCACCACTCGTTTCGACCCCTCTTCGAGCGCCTCCACGGCACCCACGATGGGCTCGGGCTTCAGGACCATGCCGGGTCCGCCGCCGAACCCGTAGTCGTCGACCTGCCGGTGACGGTCGGATGCGAAGCCCCGGATGTCGTGCAGGCGGACCTCCACGAGGCCCCCGGCCACGGCCCGCCCCAGCAGGCTCTCCTCCAGCGGAGCTTCGAAGAACCTGGGGAACAGCGTGAGGACGTCCACACGAAGG
>JACDEY010000097.1 GCA_013816105.1 Actinomycetota bacterium | reverse complement strand
GTGAACTACCTGGAAGCGGTCGGCGAGAGCGGTGAGGTCGAGAACCGCTCGTATGACGCGGTACGGCGAGGAGGACGCGAGCGCGGCCATGAGCCCCTTGTGCCGAAGGAAGTCCACCGCCTCGATCGCTCCGTCTCCGAGCGCCCCGCACGTCCGGATCCGTTCGACGACCTGATCGACGATCGCGTCCTGCACCTGCTGGCGGGTGGTGCCTCGCCACGGATGCCGCCGGTACCAGAGGTCAACCACCTCGTTGACCGGCATGCCCATCGTCGGCGCCCACTGATCGGATGTGAGAGAGATCCCGACTCGCCCGAACGCCCCCGTTTCGGCTTCGTGCCAAAAGGGTTCGGAGTCGATCAGGACTCCATCCATGTCGAAGATCGCGGCCCGGAACGGGGCCACGGAAGGAACTCCGGGCGCCCCGGCCACCGGTCCGTTTCCCATGGGCCGGTAGCATAGCTTCGGGGGGGAAGCCGACCCGGGTGGGAGAGACCTATGGATGCTGAGGTCCAGAAGACGGACCAGGAGTGGCGGGAGCAGTTGACTCCCGAGCAGTACGACGTGCTGCGGCGAAAGAGCACCGAGCGGCCGTTCACCGGTGAGTACGTGCACACGAAGGAAGATGGGACCTATCGGTGTGCTGGCTGCGGAGCGGAGCTGTTCAGCTCGAGCACGAAGTTCGACTCGGGGACGGGATGGCCGAGTTTCACGGAGCCGGCCGTGGCGGAGAACGTCGCGTTGAGGCCCGACAACAGCCTGTTCATGCGCCGCACCGAGGTGGTGTGCCGCCGATGCGGAGGACACCTCGGACATGTGTTCGACGACGGGCCGGGGCCCACAGGGCAGCGATACTGCATCAACTCATGTGCCCTGGACCTGAAGGGATCCGGCGGACCGTCCTGAGGCCCGCCGGCAACCCGAGGAATCAACATGCCCCTTCGCGAGACGCTGCGCAACGTCGCCATCATCGCTCACGTCGATCACGGCAAGACGACGCTCGTGGACGCGATGCTCTGGGAGACCGGCGCCTTCCGTGCCAATCAGGACGTTGCGGTTCGGGTGCTCGACTCCATGGATCTGGAGCGGGAGAAGGGCATCACGATCCTCGCGAAGAACACCGCCGTCCGGTACGGAGGCGTCAAGATCAACATCATCGATACGCCGGGCCACGCGGACTTCGGCGGCGAGGTGGAACGCGGCCTCACCATGGTCGACGGAGTGCTCCTGGTGGTGGACGCGTCCGAAGGTCCGCTCCCCCAGACGCGGTTCGTGCTGCGCAAGGCGCTCGAGGCGCGGTTGCCGGCAATCCTCGTCGTCAACAAGGTGGATCGTGCGGATGCACGGATCCGTGATGTCGTCAACGAGGTGTACGAGCTGTTCCTGGACCTCGACGCGAACGAGGAACAGATCGACTTCCCGATCGTCTACTGCAACGCCCGCTCCGGCCGCGCCTCGCTGGATCCGGCCGATGAAGGCAGCGACCTCAAGCCGCTGTTCGAGACGCTGCTCGACCGCATCCCGGCGCCATCCTACGACGAGCAGCATCCACTGCAGGCCCTTGTCACCAACCTGGACGCCTCGCCTTACGTCGGTCGCCTGGCGCTCTGTCGGATCCTGCATGGGGAGATTCGCCGTGGCCAGGCGATCGCGTGGTGCCGTTCGAACGGGACGATCGAACGGGCCAAGATCAGCGAGCTGTACGTCACGGAGACGCTGGACCGCGTGGAGGCCGATCAGGCCGGGCCGGGCGAGATCATCGCCATCGCCGGACTACCCGGCGTGACTATCGGCGAGACGCTCGCCGATCCGGAGGATCCGCGGCCGCTCCCGGTGACGCGGGTGGACGAGCCGAGCCTATCGATGACGATCGGCATCAATACGTCTCCGCTGGCCGGCAGGGAAGGAAGCAAGCTGACCGCGCGTCTGGTGAGCGGCCGGCTCGTCGCGGAGTCGGTGGGGAACGTCTCCATCCGGATCCTCTCCACCGAGCGACCGGAGGTTTGGGAGGTGCAGGGGCGAGGCGAGCTCCAGCTCGCGATCCTCGTCGAGATGATGCGCCGGGAGGGTTTCGAGCTCACCGTCGGCAAGCCACAGGTGGTAACGAGGATCGCCGACGGCGTCGTCTGTGAGCCCGTGGAGCGTGTGGCCGTCGACATCCCGGAGGACTACCTGGGAGTGGTGACCCAGCTCCTCGCTCTTCGGAAGGGACGACTTGCGGAGATGGTCAACCACGGCACGGGTTGGGTGCGAATGGAGTATCTGGTACCCGCGCGCGGGCTTATCGGCTTCAGAACGGAGTTCCTCACCGAGTCCCGCGGGACCGGCCAGCTACATCACGTCTTCGAGGGATACGAACCGTGGCACGGGGACCTTCGCACGCGCCCCACGGGCAGCCTGGTCGCCGACAGGCGCGGCCTCACCACCACGCACGCGCTCTTGAACCTTCAGGAACGGGGCGAGCTCTTCGTTGGTGCGGGCGTCGAGGTCTACGAGGGGATGATCGTGGGCGAGAACGCACGAGCAGAGGACATGGACGTCAACCCCACGAAGGAGCGGAAGCTCACGAACATGCGCTCCTCGACCGCGGAAGAGCTGGTACGGCTGATCCCTCACCGCCAGCTCTCCCTCGAGCAGTCTTTGGAGTTCCTCCGCGAGGACGAGTGTGCGGAGGTCACCCCGGCATCGGTGCGGCTTCGAAAGGTGGTTCTGGACGCGGGCGAGCGGGGAAAGGGTCGGGGTCGCCGGCGCCTCGCGCGCGACGTTTGAGCCCGGTGAGCTCGGCAATCATCAGGTGTGGCCCCTCCATCCGAAAGGAGACGAACCGTGGACCGTTCGCACAGCGTCGACGAGCTCGCCGAGGCCCAGGGAGCGTCCGTCTACTCCTCCGAGGGGGAGGAGATCGGAGCGATCGAGGACATCTACTACGACTGGGAGACGGGTGAGCCCGAATGGATCGGGATCGGGACCGGCTTCTTCGGGACCAAGTACGTGGTGGTACCGGTGCGCGGTTCGGCACTCTCGGAGGACGGCCTCACGGTTCCCTACACCAGGGAGCACGTGAAGGGCACACCGGACCTCGACGTCGACGACATCAGCCAGGAGACCGAGCGCTCGCTCGCCAAGCACTACGGCTTGGGCTACTCGACCCGGGCATCGAGCACGGGCCTCCCTGAGGACTCCGGAGCTTCCTCGGAGCCTCGCCTGAGGAGATGGGACGCCACCGGGAGCGCGGTGGGAGCCGACCCGGTCACCGACCCCTCGGTCATGGACGAGTTGGACGGGGACGACGGCGATGTGGAGCGAGCGCCCAGGCCCTGAGCCTCCAACCGTTGGGGGCCTGTTCGCTTACGTTCGTTTGACCACGAGGTTGCTCTGCCCTTATCGTGTCGCCTATCCGTCGCCCCCTAAGGAGGCAGAGTATGCGTCCCTTCCGCATCGCCGTTTCTTTCGCCGCGGCCGCAACGCTCCTGGCCGCGCTGCTCCTGGCGGCTCCCGCCGGCGGGGCGGTTCGTCCCCATGGCACGGACGCCGGCTGTGACCTCCTCGGGAGGAGCGACGTTCGGTCCCTGATCTCGGGAGCGGGTGAGCGCGCGCTCAGGATTCACTGCGGTCTGCTTACCCGCGAGGCCGCGCGCCCGGACACGCGACCCCGCCCGGTCGCCCCACTGGCGCGGGCGGATGTTCTCGTCAACAACCGTGGCACGGACGTCTGGCCCCAGATCACGCAGAGCGAGACGACCGTGGCGGTCTCGGGGGACGTCACGCTCGCCGGATGGAACGACAGTGGCGAGTTCTTCCCGAACGGTGACTTCAGCGGGTACGGGCGCTCGATCGACCGCGGCGCCACATGGACCGACATGCGCACCCCGACGACACCGCTCGACGGCGTGAACGCCGTTTTCGGCGACCCCGTGCTGATGGCCGACTTGGACAGGAACGTCGGCGAGAGCGGCGTCTTCTACTTCGCCAACCTCGGGGAGGCTTCCAACGGTGACGCGATCATCTCCGTGCACAAGACGACCGATGGCGGACTGACCTGGGATTCCGCAGCCGACGCCAGTCCCAACGCGCCCTCCAGCGCCTTCCCCGACAAGGAATGGCTCGCGGTTGACGCTCGAGCCTCGGGCACCGGCGCCGGTAACGTGTACGCCTGTTATCGCTCCTTCGGGGGAACCGAAGGGATCCATTTCTCCCGCTCCACCGACGGCGGCCAGACGTTTACGGAGCTTGCTGGAACCATCTCCGCGAACGGCACCTTCACCCAGGGCTGTTACGTAGCGGTCAACCCTCTGAACGGTGACGTCTACGTCTCCTGGAGGAACACCGCCACGACGCCGCTCACCATGAAGTTCCGGCGCTCCACGGACTTCGGCCAGACCTTCCAGCCCGAGGTGACCGTGGGCCAGTTCCCCGCGCCAGAGAACAACACCGCCGCGTGCGGACGCCCGGCGTTCGTCGACGACGAGGCCGGCGCCACGAACCGCGCCGTTCGCTCCGCGGCGTTCCCCCAGCTGGCGGTCGACCCGAACACTGGGAACATCGCGCTGGTCGCCCACAGTGCCGGGCTTGCCGGGGGCAGCGAGGCGGACATTGCCTTCACCAGCTCCTCGGACGGTGGCACAACGTGGACTCCCCTGGTCCGGGTCAACAACACCGCGACCGGCCAGCAGTTCTTCCCGAGCGTCGCCGTGAACGCCGATGGGAAGCTTCGGGCGATGTTCTACTCCACGCAGAACTCTCCGACGGACCGGCTCATCGACGTGTACATCTCGTCCTCGAGCGACTTCGGCGTGAACTGGTCGGGTCCGCGCCGGGTGACGGAGGTGTCCTTCGACCGGCCGGTGACGAACCCGAACTTCGACACGATCGTCGTGAGCTGCTACATGAGCGACTACAACCAGATCCACTCGCCCCTGCCCGCCCTCGGGCAGAAGCAGTTCCACCTCACGTGGGGCGACAATCGCCTGGACGGCAACCCGGGCCAGGGTGGCGTCCAGCCCGACCCCGACGTCAGGTACGAGCGTCAGCGCCAGGACTTCTAGCGGAACGGGGTGGTGAGGAGGGGCCGCCCGCAGGGCGGCCCCTCCGACGTTTCGAGGGTTTGACGTTTCGAGGGTTACGTCAGGCTGCCCGTCCGGCTCTCCCCAACGCTTCGCAGAGGCGCTCTCGGGTGGCCAGCTCCTCTTCGACCGGTCCCAAGA
>JACDEY010000096.1 GCA_013816105.1 Actinomycetota bacterium | reverse complement strand
GAACGGTCTTCGCGTTCCCAACCTATGGATTCATTCTTTCGATCCTCCTGCTGATCGGCACGGGTCTGGCCCGATGCGCTCTCGCCGGGTGCCCGCAACCGGGGGGACCGCCTGGTGTTCTCGAACGGGGTGATCGTCCTCGCTTTCCTGGCCTCTCTCCTGATCTACGCCTTCGACGCAAGCCTTTCGCAGTTGATCCAGCTCTACGTCGTCGGGGTCTTCACGTCCTTCACGCTGTCCCAGGCGGGCATGGTGCGGCATTGGTTGAAGGTTCGCCGGAGGGGCACCAAGGAGGCGCGGGGGTGGCAGCGGAGCCTCCTCATCAACGCCGTCGGGGCGCTGGCGACGGCCACCGTGTTGATCGTGGTGGTCGAGACGAAGTTCGTCCACGGCGCCTGGATCGTGATCGCCGCGATGCCGGTGATCATCGCGGGTTTCTACGCGATCCACCGGCATTACATGACGGTCGAGCGGCAGCGCGATCGAGGTGGAGAGTCCTTCTCGGAGCCGGGTGCGAACATCGTGGTGCTCCAAGTCCAGCGTCTCGATGCCGCCACGGCGGAGGCCATCGGGTACATCCGATCCTTCGCAGGGAACGACTTTCGGGCCATCCACGTCCGGAATGGGACCACCACCGACCAGGTGGTGAGGGACTGGAAGGCGTTCTCCCGCACCGACGCGGACCTCGTGGTGGTGCCGGGCGCCCGGGGCACCGTATCCGCGGTGATCGACTACGTGCGGTCCATCCCCCGCCGGCCCAACGACTTCGTCAACGTCGTCATCCCGGAGGTCCTCCCCAAGCGATCCCTGGTGGCGGCCCTGCGAACCTCGGCATTCCTGCTGAAGCTCCGTCTCTTGAAGGAGCCGCAGGCGGTCATCACGGACGTTCCGGTGCTCGAGGTTCATGGGCAGCCGCAGGGCGTGGACGCGAGGCCACTCATTCCTGGACGGCTCGAGGCGATCCTGTTCGTGTCCTCCGTGCACGATGGCGTCATCCGGGCGGTCAACTTCGCCCGATCCCTCCGGCCAACCGACATCCGCGCCGTGCACTTCGCCTTCGACCCCGGTGCGGTCGGCGACATCATCGATGAATGGGGGCGGCACCGTATCCCGATCCCACTCGAGATCGCCGAGGCCACGTTCCGGGATCTGACGAGCCCCATCCTGGAGGAGGTGGCTCGAAGCACCGCCGGTATGGGTTCGGTGGCGGCCGTAATCATCCCGGAGCTGGTGCCGTCCAGATGGTGGCATCGGCTACTGCACAACCAGCGGGCCGTGTTCATCAAGCGTCTCTTGCTGTTCGAGCCGCGGGTCGTCCTGTCGAGCGTGCCGTATCAGCTCAGGCAAGGGACTTTGCCGGCGCCGGCCGGACCGGAGCGAGACCCCGTCAAGCGGGAGTTTCATACCGCGGCGCCGTGAGGCTTCGGCTTCTCTAGTACCGTAGGCGCCTGAGATTGTTCGGCCCCTCCGGAGGTATCGCGCTCCGATGATCGGCAAGCACACCGCGATCCGCTTTGCCGTCGCGACCGCCCTACTGCTTTCGGCCGGTTGTGCGGATTCCGGGACCTCGGCCGCTGACGGCGCCGCAACCCCTTCCGCGGACCCGACCCCCAGCGGGGCCTCCCCATCCGTCTCGTCGAGCTCCTCGGCCAGCGCGCCCGCGAGCCCGGTCGGAAACCCCCTTCCCGAGCTCTTGTACCGCCACGTGGACGTGGCGAGGGTGCTCCTTGAGGGATTGAAGGTGGAGTTGAAGGTCGTGCAGACGACCACGACGGAGTTTCTTCCGGGGACCGTGGTCTCCCAGACCCCGAAGCCGGGCGCCCTCGTGAAGCCGGGCCAGGTGGTCACGGTGACGACGGCGGACCCGCCGGCCTGCGACCCGTCTTATCCGACCCTCTGCATCGCGCCCTTCGGGCCCGACGTCAGGTGCCACGACCTGCGCCCGAACAAGGGCTTCGAGGTGCTACCGCCGGATCGCCATCGTCTCGACCCGGACCACGACGGGGTGGGCTGCGAGGACTGACGGCTCTACGGGGAGTCGGACTCGAGCTCCCGCGCGACGGCCTCGAGCGGCAACGACCCCACGGCGAGAAGCTTGTCGTGGAAGTCCCTCAGGGAGAACGAGGTGCCGGCCCGCTTCTCTGCGTCCGCGCGCCATCGCTCGATCTCGAACTGCCCGATCTTGTAGGAGAGGGCCTGCCCCGGTAGAGAGATATAGCGATCCACCTCGATGCTGGAATCCAGCCGGGGTGCACCGGTCGCCACCATCTGCTCGATGGCTCGCTCGCGGTCCCATCCAAAGGCGTGAATGCCCGTGTCGACGACTAGCCTTCCAGCCCGGAACGCCTGCGCGTCCAGCATCCCTAGTCTCTCGTAGTCATCCAGGAAGAGGCCCATCTCGTCCGCAAGCCGCTCGCTGTAGAGCCCCCAGCCCTCGATGAAAGCGCTGCCGGCCAGGATCCCCCCGAACCGGCGAAGCGGGGGTCGCTCACCCATCTCCTGCTCGATCGACACCTGGAAGTGGTGCCCCGGGTTCGCCTCATGGTACGTCGTGGTCGCCAGGTGGTGGAGCGGGCGCTCGGACAGGTCCGAGGTGTTCACGTAGTAGACGCCCGGGCGGTCGCCGTCCTCGGTCGGTCCCTGGTAGAAGGCGAAGGGCATGTCCGCCTCGCGGTACTCCTCGATCGGCCGGACCTGGCAATTGGCGCGGGGCATCCGGCCGAAGAACCGAGGGGCGGCCTCCCATCCGCGTTGCACCTGCTCCTCCGCGAGGCGAACCACCTCCTCTCGAGAGCCCGCGGTGTTGCGTCCGCTGGCCTGGTGCTCCCGGACGGCGGCCTCGGGATCCGCGTGGCCGAGGCTTCGCGCAATCCGCCGGCGCTCCTCCTGGATCCGCTCCAGATCTTCCACTCCCATCTCGTGAACGCGCCTGGGCTCCAGCTCCAACGTCGTCCATGCCCGGATCTCGGCCGCGTACATCTCCTCGCCGTTGGGCAGTCCGCAGAGCCCGAGCGACTCACGGGCGTGCGGGCGATACGCCCGGAGGGTGTCGAGGAAGCGCAGGTAGGCGGGCCACAGGACCTCGCGCATGAGTCCGGCAAACCTGTCGCGCTCGGCTTCGGGCGCGTCCCGTAGCGGGGTGGCGAGCGGGGCGTCGTCGAAGGACAGCTCCACCAGCCGCTCGATCTGTGCGATCGTCCGCTCGATGACGACGACCGGAACCGTTTGGCCAGCGCGGGCCGAGTCCTCCGCCACCTCCGCGCAGGCCTCGAGGTAAGCGGGAACGGCCGACAGGCGGGCGAAGTATCGGTCCCGCCGCTCCTGCGTGTCGGCTCTCTGCAACGACCCGAGGTCTGCGAGCAGCGTTCCGGGACCCCAGAGGTGGCTCACGACCTGAAACCGATCGGTCCGGTGCTCGAGCGCGGCCAGGTCTCGAAGCGCGATGGCTTCCATGACGTCGAGGGTGGTCCTGCCGACGAGATCGAGCCCCGAACGGTCGATGGCCTCCAGGTCCTGCAGGGCCGCCCGTTGGACCTGCCCCCGCCGGTCCCGACCGGCCTCGCTCGGATCGGCCAGCCGGTCGTCGAAACGCTCGTCGCCGACCTCCGTGGCCAGCACCGGCTCCAACGCCAGTAGCTTCTCCCAATAGCCATCGACCACGGCTCGCCAGTCAACGTCAACGCGACTCATGGCCCTCCTCACACGGATCGGAAGCGAACATCGGAAAGTCCGCGCCGAGCATATCGCGAAGCGCTCGAAGCGCCTTTCCACGGTGACTGATGGCGTTCTTATCGTCGGGCCGTAGCTCCGCCATGGTTCGGTGGTGGCCCCGGGGGACGAATACGGGATCGTATCCGAAGCCGCCGGATCCGCGCGGCTCGAAGAGAAGGCGCCCCTCGCACGTCGCTTCCGCAGAGTGGATCTGGGCTCCCGGCCGCGCGTATACGGCCACGCATCGGTACCGGGCCGTCCTGGATTCCTCGGGCACGGCGCGCAGCCGTTCGAGGAGAAATCGGAGGTTCTCGGCCTCCTTCGGGGCGGGGCCGGCGAAGCGGGCGGATCGCGGGCCGGGCTCGCCGCCGAGCGCGTCCACCTCGATCCCGGAGTCGTCGGCGATCGCGGGAATCCCGAGGGCATCGGCGACGGCCGTGGCCTTGAGGCCCGCGTTCTCCAGGTAGCTCTTCCCAGACTCCTCGACCTCCGGCCAGGGCGCGTCGCGATACGTCACCCACCGCACCGGCCAGTCCGCGCAGATCTCGAGGATCTCGCGAACCTTGCCGGAGTTTCGGGTCGCGAGGGCGACGGCGGGGCGAGGGGCGGCCACGCCCGTCAGCCGGCCAGCACCTGGCGCTGGAACTCGGTCAGCCGCTCGATCCCATCCCCCGCGAGGTCGAGGAGCGCGTCGAGCTGATCTCTCGAGAACGGCGTTCCCTCCGCGGTCCCCTGGACCTCCACCAACCCACCGCTCCCCGTCATGACGACGTTGAAGTCCACCTCCGCGCGGGAGTCCTCCTCGTACGAGAGATCGAGGAAGAGCTCTTCCCCGATCAGCCCGACGCTGACGGCCGCCACGGAATCCGCGAGGACCTCCTTGGAAACGCTCCCCTGCTCACGGAGGCCTCGAATGGCCTGTGCGAGGGCCAGATAGCCGGCCGTGATGGACGCCGTGCGCGTTCCCCCGTCGGCCTGCAGGATGTCGCAGTCGACCCAGATGGTCCCCTCCCCCATGTCGCCGAGCGTCGTCACGGACCGAAGCGAACGTCCGATCAGCCTCTGGATCTCCTGCGTCCGACCCGAGGGTCGGCCCGACTGGATCTCGCGCGGGGTTCGAACGGCAGTCGAGCGCGGCAACATCGAGTACTCGGCCGAGACCCACCCGCTCCCCGTGCCCTGCAGGAACCGGGGGACCTTCGGCTCGTAGGACGCCGCCGCGAGCACCCTGGTCTTCCCCATCTCGAGCAGCGCAGAGCCTTCCGCCCATTCGAGATAGCCCATCTCCACTTTGAGCGGCCGAAGGTCGGCCGGGCCGCGCCCGTCTGTGCGGAGGATCGGCTCCTTCACAGCGTCACCCTTGTCCCTTCCTCGGCAAGCGTCACCGGCTTGCCGAATGCCGTAGAGGCGCGCTCGAGGCCTCCGTCCCGATCCGTGTTCATCCAGCGCACGTGTGTGATTACAAGCTCTGCGGCGCCCGCTCGAGCCGCATGCTCCCCCGCCTGCCCGGCCGTGAGATGCAGAGGCTCCGCGCCGCCCGGAACCTCCAGCCAGGTCGCCTCCGAGAGCAGCAGGTCCGCGTCGCGGGCC
>JACDEY010000095.1 GCA_013816105.1 Actinomycetota bacterium | reverse complement strand
GCTCCGCTCGATCCGGAACACGGTCGGGTGGATCATCGTGGTGCCGACGTTCGGAGTCGGGATCGGGCTTGCCTTCGCCACCCTGGCCGATCGCCTTCGCCGCCGCGGCGAGGCCGTCGCCAAGTCGATGATCTTCCTGCCGATGGCGATCTCGTTCGTGGGTGCATCAATCGTGTGGCGGCTCGTCTACAGCTTCCGCCCCGAAGGCTTCGGCAACCAGATCGGGCTGCTGAACGGGGTCATGCAGGGACTGGGTCAGAACCCGGTCCCATGGCTCCAGGAAGTGCCGTGGAACAACCTCTTCCTGATGGTCATCATGGTGTGGATGCAGACGGGGTTCGCCATGGTGATCCTGTCCGCCGCCATCAAGGCCATCCCGGACGAGATCATCGAGGCCGCCCGGATCGATGGCGCCACGGAGCTGCAGGTGTTCCGCCGGATCATGGTCCCCACCATCCTCCCCACGATCGTGGTGGTGACCACCTACATGGTCATCAACGCGCTCAAGGTCTTCGACATCGTCTTCGTCATGGGGAACCCCGAAGCGCAGGGAACGGTGGTCATCGCCGAGCGCATGATCGACTGGTTCTTCATCAGCGACCATGACGGCCGAGGGGCGGCCATCGCGGTCGTCCTGTTCATCGCCGTGATCCCAATCATGATCTGGAACGTTCGCCGGTTCCGCGAGCAGGAGACGATCCGGTGAGCACCGCGCAGGCGCTTCCGCCGGTCAAGCGAAGGATCGGCCGGACCTCCGGGCGAGGCGCCCTCGGCGAGCGGCGCGCCGGCTGGCCGGTCCGCATCATCGTCCTCGCCGTCGTGGGGCTCTGGGTGATCCCGACGCTCGGCGTGTTGATCAATTCCCTCCGCCCGGAGGAGCTAGTCGACAACACGGGCTGGTGGACGGCGCTCGCGCACCCCTTCCGCGTCGCCGAGTGGACGTTCGAGAACTACCGAACCGTCCTGTCCGCCGGTGGCTTCGGGAACGCGTTCCTGAACAGCCTCGCGGTGGCCATCCCTGCGACCGTCATCCCGATCACCATCGCGGCCTTCGCGGCCTATGCCTTCTCCTGGATGGAGTTCCGGGGAAGGTACGTGATGTTCGTGGCCGTGGTGGGGCTGCTGGTGGTCCCGCTCCAGATGGCGCTGATCCCGATCCTTCGTCTTTACACGGGCGGGGCACAGCTGTTCGGACGCGTGATCTTCCCCGACCTGGACCTCGGCGGCACCTTCCTGGGCGTGTGGCTGGCGCACACGGGCTTCGGGCTGCCGCTCGCCACGTACTTGCTACGCAACTACATCGGGTCGCTGCCCTCTTCCATCATCGAGTCGGCCAAGATCGACGGCGCGGACCACTTCAAGATCTTTCTGCGGCTCATCATCCCGCTCTCGGTCCCGGCGCTCGCCGCCTTCGCCATCTTCCAGTTCCTCTGGGTCTGGAACGACCTCCTGGTCGCCTACGTCTTCCTGGGAGGCTCACAGGAGAACCGGGTACTCACCCTCGCCCTCGCGGACCTCGTCGGGGCGCGCGGCGAGAACTGGCACCTGCTCACCGCCGCGGCGTTCGTGTCCATGTCGCTCCCGCTCGTCGTGTTCTTCTCGCTGCAGAAGTACTTCGTCAGAGGGCTCACCGCGGGCTCCGTGAAGGGCTGAAAGGAGGCTGTTGGCCTCGCGGCGCAGGTCCGTGCCGGCGGGCGCCGCGCCGCTCCCTCCGCGCCGGAAGTGGCGGGCGATCCTGCTCGCCACCCTCCTGTTCGTTCCCTCCTACTGGGCGTTGCTGGCTGGGCTCGTCTCGCTGGCCTCCGACGGCGAGGCCGCCCCGAACGCCGGCGCCCTGCTCGCGCTCGGGCTCGCTCTCATCCCGTTCGTGTTCATCGTCCTTGCCTTCCTCTCCGAGCATCCGCGAGCCCCTGGCGCGGTGCTCAAGGCCATGGGGCTTTCCCTCCTGGTCGGAATCCCGGTCTCGGCGCTGGCGGGGGATGCGGTCACCGGCCTGGTTGCCGGGATTGGGGCTGGCGGAACGAGCGCGCTCCGGAAGGACGACCCGGACGACTGGAAACCTCGCGCGCTCGCCGTGGCTTTGGCAGCCGTCTACGTCTTCGTGACGCTCCGGACGGTCAGCGAGGCCGGTATCTTGCTGGGCCCCGTCCTGCCGTTCACGAGCCTCGGCGTCGCGGACCACCTCGCCCAGCGGCGACGTGAGCGGAGCGAGTCGCGGGTCACCTGATGAGGGCTCGCTGCGGCGAAGAGGTGCGGTGGGTGGTCGCCAGTCCCGGGCTCTAGGGGCAGTTGTTGACCGTGTCTTCCGGGTCTGCCTCGCAAACGTCCGTCTCCGAGCCAATCCCGCCATCCAGTATGTCGTTGCCTTCTACTCCGTCCACCCCATCCAGCTGGTCGGCCCCCTGTTGGCCCCGAAGGTCATCGCTGCCGGGTCCTCCCGAGATGCGATCGTCGTGCTTCCAGCCCGTCAGATAGTCGTCCCCCGCCCCACCGTGGATGGTGTCGCGGCCCTCCCAGCCGGAGATGTAGTCGTCCCCTCCTCCCCCCAGGATGGTGTCCGGGCCCGACTCACCGTATAGGTCATCCTGGCCGGCTCCACCCGAGATCATGTCCGGGCCGAGCCCCCCGAAGATGTCATCGTTGCCCTCTCCCCCGCAGAGTAGGTCCCGGCCGCCGGTGTCGAAGATGAAATCGTTCCCTCCGAGCCCGACGATCACGTCGTCCCCGAGCGTCCCATCCAGCGTGTCATCACCCTCGGTCCCGACGATGGTCGCCGGCTTCCCGAAGCAGGTGTGCTGGCTGGCCGCCGCGGCGGGAATGGCCAGGAAGGACCCAAGAACTGCAAGCGACGCCCCCAGAACTCTACGTGTACCACGGTTGAAAGGACCCATGTGTCTCCCCTCCTTACATCTGGGCGAGCAAGAAGTCGACCGTGGCTTGCTGCACCGTAAGGCCGTCAGGATTGAAGCCGTGATTGCTGTTCCAGTTGTCACAGGCACATCCCGTGTCGATCTCGATGATCTCCGCCTTGTATGAAGCGGCGTGCTTGGTCCCGTCCAGGATTACCTTCGTCACCCTGATGTCCCCCGCGTTCAGGTCGTCGTACATCTCGTCCGCTTCGGACTTCACCACGAGCTCATTCTTCGAGTTGAAGATGAGGAACGGCGTGTCCGCTTCGGTGTTGCTGACGGTGCAGCACTGGTGGACGGGCGAGGCCGCGTTCCAGGCGTTGTTGCATGGATCGGTACTCCCCCGGCGTGTAGTCATACACGCATCCGATGTAGCGCTCCCGATTGGTGATGCACCTCGAGACGCCCAACAAGGGTGATACGACCGCCAACGGTACGCCCCAGACCAGGTCACGATGGCGTCGGCCCGACTGGCCCCGCCGGGTCCCTTGTACTCCCGCCAAGGCCGCGAGGTTCCCGCCCGCGCTCAGGCCGAGTACGCCTACCCGAGCCGAGTTGACTGCATAGTCGCTCGCGTGCTGTCGGACCCATACCACTGCATCCCTCATGTCATCATATGGCTCGATCGTGGTATCGGCGGTTCCGTGGCCCCGGCCCTGGCACAGCCTGCCATCGCTCACGCCTATCGGCTTCGTTACGCAGGTCAGGCGATAGTTGATGACGAAGACGACCAGGCCCCTGTCCCTCATGAAGTCCGCGACATCTATTTGGGTCTGACCGAGTTTATCTCCGTCCCGCCAAGCACCGCCGTGAACGAGCAGGACGGCGGGGAGGTTAGTTCCGGAAGTTGGCTCATACACGTCGAGGAGGATTGGAACCGTCCCAAACGTCTTGTACTCGATGTCGCACGTGGCATCCGTTGGGCAATCTTCGGGCGGGACAGGTGGTTCTTCCGGCTCCGCAAGTGCTGACTGAGGGACTGCAATCAAGCCCATACACACCAATGCGATAGCAAGCGCACACGGACACTTACTCTTATCGAAGCTCCCACGTTTCCTCCCGACTGACTCAGCGGCGGTTGTCCGCCCAAGGCCGAGTCACCACAAGAGCTTCCCGACAACAACAAATGTACCAGTTAGATACGGCGAGCGGCTCTATGGGTATTCAGACAGCCGCAAGAGCACAGAACTAGTTAGAGGGGGACGGCTGCTTCAACCCACAGCGGGACAGAACATCTGGGACCTCCTCCTCCAGCTAGGCGATTCGAACGACTACTTCTCCGGCTTCGACCACGGAGCCGGTCTCCACGGGCACCTCTTCGACGATTCCCCCGGCCGGCGAGGTCAACGACGTCTCCATCTTCATCGCCTCGAGTACCGCGACCGGCTCCCCGGCCCGCACCCTGCTTCCCTTCGAGACGAGCACTTTCAGGATGGTCCCGTGCATCGGCGCGACCACCGACCCGAGGCCACCCGCGCCGTCCCCGCGGGTGGCCGCCGACACGGAGGACGCGATTGAGGGATGCCACAGGCGCGCCGAGGTGCCGTTCACGAGCAGCACCGCCCGGTCGCCCGAAGCGTCCTCCGAGGAGTCGGAAGGCTCCAGGGACTCGAGGAGCTCGGATGTCACCGTGGCTGTCGAGTAGGTGCCGTCGACGAACCGGAGGTCCCTCAGCAGCAGGCGGTGAGCCGGGATCGTGGTGGGGATGCCCTCGATCTCGAACTCGTCCAGAGCGCGCAGCATCCGCCAACGGGCCTCCTCCCTGTGGTTGCCCCACGACACGAGCTTGGCGATGAGGCTGTCGAAGGCTGGGGGGACCTCGTCACCCTCCCCGAAACCGGAATCGACTCGGATCCCTGGGCCACCGGGCTCGCGGTATCGTCCCAGGCGTCCCGGAGCGGGGAGGAACCCTCGGGCGGGATCCTCGGCGTTGATCCGGCACTCGATGGCGTGTCCCCGCGGGTGGATGTCTCGCTGACCGAATCCGAGGTCCTCTCCGGCCGAGATCCGCAACTGGGCGGCCACCAGGTCGATTCCGAGGACCTCCTCGGTGATGGTGTGCTCGACCTGGAGCCTCGCGTTGATCTCCAGGAAGTAGAACCCGCCGTCGTCGTCGACCAGGAACTCGACCGTTCCAGCGTTCACGTACCCGCAGGCGTTCGCCACGGCCACGGCCGCGTCACCCATCTCCGGGACGCGCTCCGCGAACCGCGGGGGCGGGGTTTCCTCGACCAGCTTCTGATGGCGTCGCTGGAGCGAGCAGTCGCGGGCACCGAGCCACATGGCCCCTCCGGCGCGCGGAGCCAGCACCTGGACCTCGATGTGCTTGGGCGCGGGCAGGTACCGTTCAAGGTAGACGGCGTCGTAGCCGAAGTACGCTTCCGCCTCCCTCATGGCCGATTCCAGTGCCCC
>JACDEY010000094.1 GCA_013816105.1 Actinomycetota bacterium | reverse complement strand
GGGTCGCTCTCGATCTCCACGAGGACGGAGGCGTTTCTCCTGCCCTCTTCCCTGAGGGCAAGCGCCCGGACACGGCTCAGCCGGCTGATCGAGGTCTCGGAGATCGCGAGGATCGACCCCATCAACACGAGGAAGGCCACCACTATCCACAGCAGGGTCAGGGTCGTCACGGCCTCTCTCCGGTGTAGGACTCCTGCCGTTCCCACATGGCTCCACGCTCGGCCTCCTGCTCGTGGTCGTAGCCGAGGAGGTGGAGGACCCCGTGGACGACGAGCAGCCGCAACTCGGCCTCGACATCCTCGGGCCGGTTCCGCGCGGCCTCCGCCGGACAGACCACGACATCACCCAGGAGCCCATCTTCCGCCAGGGCCCCGTCCTCGGTCAGCGGGAACGACAGCACGTCGGTCGGCCCGGACTCGTCCATGTAGCGCAGATGCAGGTCGGCCATCTCCTCGGGGAGGACGAAGGAGAGCGATACCTCGACGCCGGAGAACCCCTCGGCGGTGAGAGTGCGCTCGGCGAGCCTCGCGAGACGATCTTCGTCCACCGGCATGCCCTGTCGATTGGAGACGAGGACCCGGGGGCCAGCGACGGCCGGGCGTTTCGGAACTGTCCCGTCGCTCATCGGGCGGTGGAGCGCTCCTCCAGCGCCGGCCCCCGCTCACCGTACGCTCGGTACGCCTCGACGATGTCCTGCACGATCTTGTGCCGGACCACGTCTCGAGCGCCGAGGTGCACGAACTGGATCCCGTCGATGTCGGTGAGGATCTCCTCGACGACCACGAGGCCCGATCGCTTCCCCGCCGGAAGGTCGATCTGCGTGATGTCGCCGTTGACGACGGCCCGGGAGCCGAAGCCGAGCCGCGTCAGGAACATCTTCATCTGCTCGGGACTCGTGTTCTGCGCCTCGTCCAGGATGATGAACGAGTCGTTGAGCGTTCGGCCCCGCATGTAGGCGAGCGGGGCGACCTCGATCGTGCCGCGGGCCATCAGCCTCTGGAACGCCTCGGCGTCCATCATCTCGTACAGGGCGTCGTACAACGGCTTCAGGTAGGGGTCGATCTTCTCGTACAGCGTCCCCGGCAGAAAACCGAGCTTCTCTCCCGCCTCTACGGCCGGGCGGGTGAGGATGATCCGCGAAACCGCCCGCTCCTGCAGCGCCTTCACCGCCGTCGCGACTGCGAGATAGGTCTTTCCCGTTCCCGCGGGGCCGATCGCGAAGGTGACGGTGGAGCGCCGGATGGCGTCGACGTAGGCCTTCTGGCCGATCGTCTTGGGGGCGACGGACCGGCCGCGGCTCGTCAGCAGCACGTCGGTCAGCACTACCGAGGGCCTCGTACCGCCCTCCTCCTTGACCATGTCGATAGTCTTCCCGACGGAATCGGTTGTCAGGGGCTGCCCCTGTCCGAGGATCGTCAAGAGCTCCTCGAAGAGGAAGGCGACCTTCTCGGCCTCCTGCTCGTCTCCGGTGATGGTGATCTCGTTGCCCCGGACGAGGATCTGAGAGTCGAAGGCGGCCTCGACGAGGCGGAGGAGTTCGTCCCGCTGTCCGAGGAGGGCGACCATGGGCTGGCTGCCCGGCACCAGGATCTTCACTTGCGTTGTGGCTTTCGCCAACCTGCTTTCTTTCCTGCGCTCCGTTGCAAAAGGGGTCGCCGTCTCGCGACCCCAAGGGCTTTCGGTCGATTATACGGGAGGCTACCCCGGGGGCCAGCCCATCCCCCGCCCTCCCAGGAGATGGAAGTGCAGGTGCCGAACGCTCTGGCCGGCGTCGGATCCGACGTTCGTGACCAGCCGCCAGCCGGAATGGTGGACGCCCTCGGCTCGAGCGAGATGGGCCGCCGCCTGGATGAGGTCCGAGAGGAGGTCACCGTGCTCATCGGCGATGTCCGCCGCCGACTCGATGTGGTCCTTCGGGATGAGCAGGATGTGCACGGGGGCCTGCGGGTTGATGTCCCGGAACGCCACGACGTGGTCCGAGGCGTGGACGATGTCGGCCGCGACCTCTCGCGTGCCGATCCTGCAGAAGAGGCAGTCGCTCGCGGTCACGCTCACGTGGGCAATCTATCCCAGCCGGCCGTAGTGAGCCAGCGTCAGCGCCGCACCGACCAGGGCGGCGGTCTCCGTTCGCAGGATTCCTCGGCCCAGGCCGGCCAGCGCGGCCCCCCGCCCCTCGGCCGTCCGAACCTCGTCGTCGCTGAATCCCCCCTCAGGCCCCACCACCAGCCGGATGCGGTCGGAGGCCGGGGGCAACACCGATGGCAGCGGCGCGGTGGCCGCCTCCCAGAGCACAACCACGGTCTCCCCGGGCGGTAGCGCCTCGACCAGCGGCAGCGGGCCGCGCAGATCCATGACGAATGGCTGCCGAGATTGCATCGCGGCCTCGCGAGCGACCTTTCGCAGGCGGGCCGCGATCTTCTCCCCGCGGTCTCCTACCCAGGTGCGAACGGAGCGTTCGGTGGAAATGAGCATCAGCTCGGAGCACCCCAGCTCGGCGAGCTTCTGCACCGCCCATGCGAGCCGCTCCCCTTTGGGTGGGGCGAGGGCGACGCACACCGACGGCGACGGACGCTCCACCGCTCGGACACTCTCCACTTTCACGACGGCCCGGCCGCCGTCCGCGCCCTGAAGCCGCGCGTCGGCCAGCCCTCCCGCTCCGTCGGATAGGGTCAGCCGCTCTCCCGGCTGGAGCCGGAGCGATCGAAGCGCATGGCGCGAATCGGTCGCCGACAGAACGACGCGTGGTTCGTCCAGCCGTTCGACGAAGAAGTGTGCGGCAGACACTACGCGTGGGACGAGGTGCCCGATCCGGCCGCCGAGGTCAAGGCTTGACCAGCTTGCGGAGCCTTCCGATGAGACCCCCGTTGTCCTGCTGACGCTCACCTCGGAGTTCGGCCAGCCGCTCGAGCAACGCCCGTTCCTCTTTGGACTCGGGCCTCGGGGTCTCCACCACGACCGTCACGAACAGGTCTCCGCGAGCGCGGCGCCCGAGGTGCGGCACCCCCTTGCCGCGGAGCTTGATCACCGTCCCGGATTCGATCCCCGGCTCGATCCTCACGGCCTCCTCGCCCTCGAGGGTCGGGATCTGGACCTCGGCGCCCAGGGCTGCTTGCGTCATCGGAACCGGGAGAGCGCATACGAGGTCCTGGCCCCGCCGCTCGAACACCGGGTGAGGAGCCACCCTTACCGAGACGTACAGGTCCCCCGTCCCTCCGCCGTGACGGCCCTCCCTGCCCTCGCCCGAGACGCGAAGCTCCATGCTGTCAGTCACGCCGCCCGGGATGTCCACCGGGATCGTTCGCTCCGCCGGCGTGCGGCCCTCACCGCCGCACAGAGTGCAAGGTGCCGCGATCTCCTCCCCCGTTCCCCGGCAGCGAGTGCACGGGCGAGCGGTCATCACCGTGCCGAAGACGCTCCTGCTGACGTCCTGGATCTCACCGGTGCCTCCGCAGCGGCCGCAGCGGGACGGATGGGTCCCGGGCTCGCATCCGCTTCCGGAGCATCGGGAGCATTCCTCGAGCGTGTCGGCCCGAATCTCCTTCCGAACGCCGAAGGCCGCCTCCTCGAAGGTCAGGTCCACGCGAATGAACAGGTCCTCGCCCCGGCGCACCCCGGTAGGTCGCGTCCGGGTCCGCCTGCCCCCGAACCCGCCCCCGAAGAAGACGTCGAAGATGTCGCCCATGTCCCCGAACGGAAACAGGTCCGGGCCGGCCTGGCCGCCGAACATGTCGTACTGGCGCCGCCGGGCCGGGTCGGAGAGGGTCTGGTAGGCCGCCGTGATCTGCTTGAAGCGGCGCTCGGCCTCGGGGTCGTCGTTGACGTCGGGGTGCAGCTCACGAGCAAGCTTGCGATAGGCGCGTCTGATGTCCTCGTCGCTCGCCCCTCTGGGAACACCCAGGACCGAGTACAAATCGGGGATGCTCGCCATGAGGGCGAGTGTACCGGCCCCCGATCGAAATCCGGCTATCTGCCGAGGGCTTCGACGGCGGCGGAGAGGCGCTCCGCAACGGTCCGGACCGCGGAGATGGCGGTGACGTAGTCCATGCGCGTCGGCCCCACCACCCCGATGGTTCCCACGGCATGGCCTTCCGGTCCGTAGGGGGCGGCCACGACGCTCGCCTCCCACATGCCGGTCACCGGATTCTCGTGTCCGATCGTGACCGTCACCGGGGGGGTCAGCGCCGCCTCCCGAAGGAGATGCAGCACATCGGACTCCCGTTCCAGCGCCTCGAGGATATGCCGCAGGGTCTCGCGACCACGAAAGACCTCCTCCGCGGCGATGTTCGCCGTGCCTCCGAGGAGCACGTGCTCCGCCTCGCCCGCCTCCTCGATGGCCCCGAGCGCGTCGGCAACGGCCGAGAAGAGGGATCTCAGTGAAGCCTCCGCGCCGCGCGCGCGTTCCACCACCGCCTGCCGGGCCGCTTGTAGGGACAGGCCGTTAACGGCCTCGGTAAGGAGCCGGGAGACCGCCTCGACCACGTCGCGGGGGGTGTCGCCTCGCAGCTCGAGGAGCCGCTTTTCCACTCGCCCGGTGTCGAAGACGATGAGCAGCAGGGTGGCGGAGCCCAGATCCACAAGCTCCATGCGCGCGATGGCGCTCTCGCGCGAGCTGGGCGCGAGCGCCAGCGAGGCGTAACGCGTCAGACGCGAGAGCAACTGGGTCGTCCCGCGCAGGATCTCGTCGACGTCGGCCAGCGCTTCTTCGAAGAAGCGCACGACCTCGCGGCGTTCCACGTCGCGAAGCTTCGGCCGGGCGGGCAGCATGTCTACGTAGTGGCGGTAGGCCAGGTCGGTGGGCACGCGGCCGGCCGAGGTGTGCGGTTGCGTGAGATAGCCCATGTCTTCCAGGGCGGCGAGCTCGTTCCTGATCGTGGCCGAGCTCACCGCCAGGTCGGTGCTCACCGCGATCGCCTCGCTGCCGACCGCCTCCCCGGTTCGGATGTGGTAACGCACCAGGACGCCGAGGATGGCGGCCTTGCGTTCGCTGAGCTGACTGGATCGATCCATCTGCCGTTCATTATCGGCGACTCGGGCGGGGAAGCGCCGCGCGTCCGGGCACGCCGTCCTCGCCTGTTCTATCCCGCTCCGTCAACCCGCATCATTTCCAGGACCAGCTGGTTCGCCACGAACAGGCCGCGGTCGGTCAAGGAGAACCGTCCGGATCGATGGGCACCGAGACCGTGGCCGATCAGCTCCTCGGCTCGGACACCGTCCAGCCGCTCGGAGGGCACACCGTCGGCGATCCGGAGCCCCAGCATCAGCCCTTCGAGGCGGCGCTCGTCCTCGGTCAGCCGTTCCTCACCCCCCACTGGCAGCCGACCGGCCTCGACCAGGCCGAGG
>JACDEY010000093.1 GCA_013816105.1 Actinomycetota bacterium | reverse complement strand
CGCCGGTGAAGACGCTCCGCCGGCGAAGGACTGGGCTCGCGCGGAGGACCCGCAGGGCCTGCCGCGCGAAGGTGAGGAGCTCCCGGTCCCGCGGGGAGAGGCTCCAGTCGATCCAGCTCGTCTCGTTGTCCTGGCAGTAGGCGTTGTTGTTCCCGCCCTGGGTTCGCCCCAGCTCGTCCCCGGCGAGGAGCATCGGGACGCCCTGGGAGAAAAGGAGAGTCGCCAGGAGGTTGCGCTTCATGCGCTCGCGAGAGCGCTGGATGCGCGGGGACTCGGTCGGTCCCTCCACTCCCCAGTTCCGGCTGGCGTTGTCGTCGGTTCCGTCCCGGTTGCCCTCGCCGTTCGCCTCGTTGTGCTTGTGTTCGTAGCTCACGAGGTCGGTGAGCGTGAAGCCATCGTGGCACGTCACGAAGTTGACGCTCGCGTAGGTCCGCCGGCCACCGGGAGCGTACAGGTCGCTCGAGCCCGCGAGGCGGGAGGCGAGCTCGGGGACCTGACCGGGGTCTCCGCGCCAAAAGCGCCGCACGCAGTCCCGATAGCGGCCGTTCCACTCGGCCCAGCCCGCCGGGAACTTCCCGACCTGATACCCCCCCGGGCCGGCGTCCCAGGGCTCCGCGATCAGCTTCGTCTGCCCGAGGACCGGGTCCTGCCGGATGACGTCGAAGAACCTTGCGTGTGGGTTCACCTCGAACGGGTCCCGCGCGAGAACCGTCGCGAGGTCGAACCGGAAGCCGTCGACGTGCATGTCCAGCACCCAGTAGCGGAGGCTGTCCATGATGAGCTGGGTGGCCCGTGGGTGCGGAACGTCGATCGTGTTGCCGGTGCCGGTGAAGTCCATGTAGTAGCGGCGGTTCCCGGGGGCCAGCCGGTAGTAGCAGGCGTTGTCGATCCCGCGCAGGGAGAGTGTGGGACCGAGATGGCTCCCCTCCGCCGTGTGGTTGTAGACGACGTCCAGGATCACCTCGATGCCGGCCCGGTGCAGCGCCTTCACCATCGACTTGAACTCGTCGACCTGCTGGCCCAAGGCCCCGGAGGCGTACCGGACCTCGGGGGCGAGGAAGCCGAGGGAGTTGTATCCCCAGTAGTTGCGCAGGCCACGCGCCACGAGCTCCCGGTCGTCGACGTATTGATGGACGGGGAGAAGCTCCACGGCGGTGATCCCCAGTGAGGTCAAGTGGTCGATGACGGGGTCGTGCGCCATGCCGAGGTACGTGCCACGAATCTCCTCCGGGACGCCTTGATGACGCTGGGTCATGCCCTTCACGTGGCACTCGTAGATGACCGTCCGGCTCCATGGCGTCCGAGGAGGGCGATCATCCCCCCAGCTGAACGCCGGGTCGGTGACCACGCATTTCGGCATGCTTCCGGCGCTGTCCCGGCCGTCGATCGAGAGGTCTCCGTCGGGATGGCCGATCGAGTAGCCGTAGAGCGAATCGTCCCACCGGATGTCCCCGCTGAGCGCCCTCGCGTAAGGGTCCACCAGCAGCTTCGCCGCGTTGAACCGGTGACCCTCCTGGGGCGCGTAGGGCCCGGACACCCGGTACCCGTAGAGCTGCCCGGGCCGGACGTCCGGTAGGTAGGTGTGCCAGACGAGATCCGTGCGCTCGCGCAAGGGAATCCTGTGCCGCTCCACAGCGTCTTCGGGCCGATCGAACAGGCAGAGCGTCACGGCGGTCGCGTGCTCGGAGAAGATCGCGAAGTTGACCCCCTCCCCGTCCCAGATGGCGCCGAGAGGGAACGGGCGCCCCGGCCACACGCGCATCCTAGGGAGGGCTTCCACGGCTCACGAGGAATAGGCAGGACAACGGAGGAAGGTGAAGGTTCACGGCGCGGGGGCGGCCGTGGACCGAGAGCGGAAGCGCCTCCACCCCGCCCAGGTTGCCCTGTCCGGTGCCCCCGTAGACCTCCGCGTCGCTGTTCAGGAGCTCGGCCCAGAAGCCGCCGCGAGGGACGCCGACCAGGTAGTTCGGGCGGGGGATCGGCGTGTAGTTGCAGACCACGAGGACGAGGTCGTCGGTGGAGGCGCCGCGGCGAAGGAAGCTGATGACGCTCGCTTCGGAGTCGTTGGCATCGACCCACTCGAAGCCCGCGGGGTCACAGTCGAGCTCGTGCAGGGCCGGTTCGTCTCGGTACCTGGCATTGAGGTCGCGGACGAACCTGCGGACACCCTCGTGGCGAGGGTCCCGGAGGGCGTGCCAGTCTAGCCCCGCGTCATGGTTCCACTCCCCCTCCTGCCCGAACTCGCCGCCCATGAACAGGAGCTTCTTCCCCGGTTGCGCCGTCTGGGATGCGAGGAGGAGCCGGAGGTTCGCGAACCGCTGCCAGTCGTCACCTGGCATCTTCCCCAGCAACGAGCGCTTCCCGTGTACGACCTCGTCGTGCGACAGGGGCAGCAGGAAGTTCTCGCTTCCCGCGTAGAGCTGGCGAAAGGTGAGGTTCGTGTGGTGGAACCTGCGGTGGATCGGATCGAGCGAGAGGTACTGCAGCATGTCGTGCATCCATCCCATGTCCCACTTCAGCCCGAACCCGAGCCCCCCCAGATGGACCGGGCGGGAGACCATTGGCCACGACGTGGACTCCTCGGCGATCATCAACGCGTCCGGATGCGTCCGGGAAACCTCCTCGTTCATCCGGCGCAGGAGGACGATCGCTTCCAGGTTCTCGCGCCCCCCGAACTCGTTCGGCACCCACTCGCCTTCGGCGCGCGAGTAGTCCAGGTAGAGCATCGAGGCCACCGCGTCGACCCGAATGCCGTCGGCGTGATAGGCGGAGAGCCAGTGCATCGCGCTGGACAGCAGGAAGCTTCGAACCTCGTTCCGCCCGTAGTTGAAGATCAGGCTGTTCCAGTCGGGGTGGAAGCCCTTGCGCGGGTCGGCGTGCTCGTAGAGGTGGGTCCCGTCGAAGCTCGCCAGGGCGTGCTCGTCTGCCGGAAAGTGCGAAGGGACCCAGTCGAGGATCACCCCGACGCCCCGGCGGTGGAGGTGGTCGATGAGGCCCATGAACTCCTGCGGCGTGCCGTACCTGCTGGTCGGCGCGAAGTACCCGGTCGTCTGGTAGCCCCACGAGCCGTAGAAGGGATGTTCCATGATTGGGAGCAGCTCGACGTGGGTGAATCCCATCTCGATCGCGTGGTCCGCGAGTCGGGGAGCGAGATCGGCGTAGCTCGGGGGGCTCGCCTCCCCGTCGGGCTCGCGGGCCCACGAGCCCAGGTGCACCTCGTAGATGGAGATCGGACGGTCGAGCGCCTGGCGAGCACCCCGCTCCCGCATCCACTCCGCGTCGCCCCACTCGTAGTCGAGCGTCCACACCACCGATGCGGTGGCGGGGGAGATCTCGGTTCGAAGCGCGAGCGGATCGGCCTTGTCGACCCGCTCGGTCCCGTCACCCGAGACGACGTGGAACCGGTACCGGGCTCCGCGTTCCACGCCGGCGACGAAGGCCTCCCAGATGCCGGAGCTCTCCCGGGGGCTTAACGGGTTCGCCCGAACATCCCACCCGTTGAAGTCGCCGATAACGAAGACCTCCGCGGCGGAGGGCGCCCAGACGGAGAACACGACCCCGCGATCGCCGTCGATCGAGACCGGATGGGCGCCCATCTTCTCGGACAGACGCAGATGGCTGCCCTCGTTGAAGAGGTGCAGATCGTCCGCGGACAGCAGGGAGAAGTTCGGGTTCGGTTCCTTCTCCGAGGTCTGGTCGCGGGTCACGGCGTCGATCCCCTTCTGAGCCGGTCGATGGTCCGCAAGGTGTCGACCACCTCCGGCATGACCTGCACCTGCTCGAGCCGGCGACGAGCGGGCCGGCGCCAGTTCGGGTACTCGCTCGTCGTGCCCGGGATGTTTTGGGGGCGCGTCTCCATCAGCAGGTCCTCCAGGTTGACGATGACCATCCTGGCGGGGCTTTCGGCCAGATGGAACAGGGACGCGCGAAGGATCCGCCGGCGCAGCGCGACGCCGCCACGTTCGGGCGATCCCCCGGTCCCCGGCAGTTTTCCGGAGGATCGGAGGAACCTCACCAATGCCCGCCGGAGGCGCCGGCGCCTCGCTCGTTCCCTCCGGAGCACGGGGCCGTCGATCCAGCCCAGCGCCACGCGCCGCTCGATGTCTTTCTCCTGCAGGAAGGAGGCGAAGGGGGCCATATCGTGGGTGTTGAGGGAGGCCACGGAATTGACGGGCACCGGCGGCAGGGGACTCCTGCCACCACGGCCGCTCCGCAGCTCCTCCTGGAGGACGTAGCTGCGGTGGACGCCATGCCGGGAGAGCGCCTGTCGCACGAAGCGAGGGACCGTCCCCAGATCCTCCCCCACGATCAGGGCGTCGCCCCGCCGGGATTCCAGGGCCAGGATCGCGTAGAACTCGTCGGGCCGGTAGCGGACGTAAGCCCCCTGCTGGGGGTCGGAGCCCGCCGGGACGCAGAACAGCCGGTGAAGGCCCATGACGTGGTCGATGCGCAGGACGCGCGCCGGGGTGAGCAGGTGCCGCAGACACGCGATCGGATAGCGGTAGTGCTGCTGGCGGACGGTCTCGGGATGCAGGGGAGGGAAGCCCCAGTCCTGCCCCTCTCGAAAGAAGCTGTCGGGTGGGGCTCCCGCCGAGGCGCCGAACAGGAACGCGGAACGCTCCCGCCAGACGTCGTAGCCGTCCGGGTTCACGCCGAGCGGCAGGTCGAGGTACAGGCCGGCACCCGAGGCCCGGGCCTTCCGGCCCACCTCGGCGAGCTGGCCGGCCGCGATCCACTGGACGTACAGGTGGTAGCGACGAGCGTCCTCGTCGACCCGCCGGCGTGGAAGCGAGCCGTCCCGCTCCGATGCCGGCCACGCCGCCCACGGGCGGCCGTGCCGCTCACCCGCGGCTCTGAACCTGGCGTAGTCCTCCACGGTCGGGGCTCCCCGCACGAACGCCCGCAGGTCGGCCATCCGCCCAGGCCGTTCGGAGAAGAAGTGTCTGGCCAGCATCTCGAGGACCTCTCGCTTCGCCGCGGCCACCCCGCCGGTGTCCGTCAGCGGCCTGGACCGCAGAACGTCCAGCCGCCGGCGGAACGCGGCGGATCCCAGGAGGGCCCGGGCCTCCGCGCAGCGATCAAGCTCCGGAACTCGCTCGACGTCGACGTAGGCCTCGTCCCAGAACAAGCGGCTCGCCGGCGAGTACGGGCTCGGCTGGGAGCGCCCGTCCGAGAACGCGGCGAACAGCGGGAGCGTGGCCACGACGTCGCCCCCGAGTCCAGTCACCCAGTCGAGCAGGGCCTCCAGATCGGTGAAGTCCCCGATGCCCCAGCTTCGCTCCGACCGAAGGGCGTACAAGGGTAGGAACACCCCCCAGCCTCGCTCCCGGTCCGGACTGCGCACGAGCTTCGGAGCGGAGATCAAGAGCGTTCCGGCCTCGGCGACCCCCTCCACCACCAAGCGGTGGTAGCCAGGAGGGAGCCGGACGTCGC
>JACDEY010000092.1 GCA_013816105.1 Actinomycetota bacterium | reverse complement strand
TGAACAGGCAGAAAACGGCGAAGATCGGCGCCCATAAGTCGGCCTGCGGCGCGAAGGCCACGAACATGATCTGCAGGAGCCCCGCGAAGCCCGCAGCCTTCGACGACACCGAGAGGAAGGCGGCGACCGGAACCGGCGAGCCCTCGTAGGTGTCCGGCGCCCAGAACTGGAAAGGGAACGCGGACACTTTGAACGCGAACCCCGCCACGACGAGCAGGATCGCCGCCAGCGTGAGATTCGAGCTCCCGTCGGGCCCGGCGAGCGCCCGGGCGACACCCTCGAGGGAGATGCTCCCGGTCGCCCCGTAGATCAGGGACATCCCGTACAGCATGATCGCGGTGGAGAGGACGCTGATCAGGAAGAACTTCAGCGCCGCCTCGTTCGAGCGCGGGTCGCTCTTGCGAAGCCCCGCCATGAGGAAGCCCGGGGCCGACACCAGCTCGAGCGAGATGAAGAGCATGAGGAAATCTCGCGAGGAGGGCATGGTCAAGGTGCCGAGAAAGGAACAGAGCAGCAGGAAGTAGTACTCGCCCTGGTAGAAGCGCCCGTCCTGGAAGTACCGCAGCGAGAGCAGCAGCACCACGAGGGCCGAGCCCAAGAAGAAGATCTTGAACAGCACCGCGTAGTTGTCCACGACGTACGAGCCACCGAAGGTCGCGCGTTCGGAGCCGATGAGGGTCAGCGTCGCGAGCAGGGCGGCGAGCGTCCCCGCGAACGCGAGCGGCATGGCCAGCCACTTGCGGTGCCGGCGCAGGAAGAGGTCGAGCACGAGAACCGCGAAGGCCGTGACACCGAGGATCATCTCCGGCGCGATGGCGTGATAGTCGATCGAGGGGTTCTTGATCTGTCCCGCCTGGGCCAGGATGGCGACGCTCGTCACGCCGAGCTCCTCGGGGTCATCCGCCGAAGACGCGCAGGATGCCCTCCACGGCCTCCTGGGTGGTACCGAGTATCAGTCGGGGGAACACTCCCAGAGCCAGGATGGCGACGAGCAGGGGGGCCCACGCGAGCCACTCCACACGCGTCACGTCCCGCAGGCTGGCCTCCTTCCACCGGTCTGGAAGCGTCCCGAGGTTCACGCGCTGCAACGTCCACAGGAAGTAACCGGCCGTGAGGATGGTTCCGATCCCCCCGAACACCATCAGTACTCGGAACAGCGTCTCGCTAAGCATCGGCGCGGGACTGTAGGCAGACAGCAGGGCCATGAACTCGCCGATGAACCCGGCGAGGCCGGGAAGTCCGAGCGAAGCGATCGCGGTGAACGCGAAGATGCCGGCGAGGGCCGGGACCTTCTGGAGCATCCCGCCACCGATCTCCGCGATCTGGCGGGTGTGGTAGCGATCGTAGATGGAGCCCACCTCGAAGAAGAGCATGCCCGTGATCACGCCGTGGGCGACCATGCCGAAGATGGCGGCGTTGATCCCGATCGGCGTGAGGGTGGCGATGCCGAGCATGACGAAGCCCATGTGGCCCACCGAGGAGAACGCGATGAGCCGCTTGAGGTCCCGCTGCGCCAGGCAGGCGAGCGATGCATAGACGATGGCGATCACGGCCAGGACGCCGATGATAGGAGCCCACGTCTCCGCCGCGTCGGGCAGGATGGGAAGCGCGATTCGGACGAACCCGTAGGTTCCGAGCTTCAGCAGGATGCCCGCCAGCAGGACGGACCCGACGGTGGGCGCCTCGGTGTGCGCGTCGGGGAGCCATGTGTGGAAGGGCCACATCGGGACCTTGATGGCGAAGCCCAGGAAGACGCCGGCGAAGATCAGCAGCTGGATGCTGTGGGTAAACCCGCCGCCCATGGCGAACTCCTGGAGCTCCAGGATGTCGAAGGTGTGGGGCTCGGACTTGAAGAACATCGCCAGGAACCCCAGCAGCATGAACACGCTTCCGAACAGCGTGTAGAGGAAGAACTTGATCGCGGCGTACTCCCGGTTCGCGGAACCCCAGACGGCGATCAGGAAGTACATCGGCACCAGCACGAGCTCGAAGAAGACGAAGAACAGGATCAGGTCGAAAGCGATGAACGTGCCCGCCATACCCGTCTCGAGCAGCAGCATCAGGGCGAGGAACGCCTTCGGGCGGCCCGGGTTCGGCAGGATCCGGTACGTGTACACGGCGCAGAGGAAGGTCAGGACGAACGTCAGGTAGAACAGCGGCAGGCTGATGCCGTCAATGCCGACGTGGTAGCGGGCACCGATAGCGGAGATCCAGGACACATCCAGCTCGTACTGCAGGCCGTCGTGCGCGCCGAACTGAAAGTCGAAGATCATGATCGTGGCGACGACGAGCGCCGCGCCCGTGAACACGAGGCCCAGAATGCGAACCAGCCGGTCCGCGGATTTCGGCATCACCGCGATGACCACGGCACCCAGCAGAGGAAGGAACACGGCGAGGGTGATCGCGGACTCCTGCCAACCGCTCATCGACGCTCCTCTTCTCGGCCTAGAACCTGGTGATCGCGATCGCCAGGATGGCCACCCCGACGAACAGGAACACGGCGTAGCGCTGCACGTTCCCAGATTGGATGTAGCGGAGCAAACCCCCCGTTGCGCCGGCCCCGAAGGCGACGCCGTTGACCGCGCCGTCAACGGCCCGCTTGTCCACCACGTCGACGCCCAGGGAGAGTTTCTTCGTCGCCCAGGCGGCGGCGTTCACCGCGCCGTCCAGGACCCGCTGGTTCGTCCAGTCGACGGCCCGGGGGATTGGATACTGAAGCGGACGCACGATGCCCTTCAAGTAGACATCGTCGAGGTAGTACTTCCGTTCGAGCAGCGTATAGAAAGGCCCGAGCCGGCGAACCGGATCTCGCTCCCGCCATCCCCGATAGAGCCGGTACCCGACGAGGAGACCCAGTAACGCGCCGATGATGGACACCGCCGCGAAGCCATAGGAGAACGGCTCGGCGTGGGCCTCCTCGCCGAAGTGGACCCAGTCGGCGAACACCGCGTTGAGCTGCGGAGCACCCAGGAAGCCGACGACCACGGAGAGGCCGGCCAGGAGGGCCAGGGGACCCGTCATGGAAGGCGGGGACTCGTGCGGGTGTCCGTGGCCCCGGTAGGCGCCGAAGAATGTCAGGAGGACCACTCGCATCATGTAGAAAGCGGTCAGGATGGCAGTGACCAGGGCGATGGCCCAGACGAAGTAGTTCCCCTCCCGGAAGGCCGTCGAGATGATCTCGTCCTTCGACCAGAACCCGGCCAGGGGCGGGATGCCCGACAGGGCCGCTGAGCCGATGGAGAACGTGACGAAGGTGAGCGGCATCATCTTCCGGAGGCCGCCCATCTCGCTCATGTTGTTCGTGTGCGCGGCATGGATCACGGAACCGGCGGCCAGGAAGAGCAAAGCCTTGAAGAAGGCGTGCGTGAACAGGTGGAAGAGGCCCGGGGTGTAGCCGGCCTCCCCGAGTGACAGCCCGGCCACCATGTAAGCGAGCTGCGACACCGTCGAGTAGGCGAGCACCCGTTTTATGTCGTCCTGGATCATGGCGAGCAGCGCGGCGATCAGCATGGTGACCGAGGCGACGATCGCGACGGTGTCGAGCGCCACGTCGCCGGCGTGCACGAAGACCGTGAACATCCGCCCCACGAGGTAGACGCCGGCCGCGACCATCGTCGCCGCGTGGATGAGGGCGGACACGGGGGTAGGCCCGGCCATCGCGTCCGGCAGCCACACGTGCAGCGGCACCTGCGCCGACTTGCCGATGGCGCCGCCGAACAACAGCAGCGCGCCGGCCGTTATGAGCAGCGTGGACGCCTCGCCGGTCTCGGCGACCTCCGAGATCCTGCCGATGTTCGAGGTTCCTGCCGCCACCGTGAGGACGAAGATCCCGAACATGAACGGGACGTCGCCCACCCGCGTCGTGATGAACGCCTTAATGGCGGCGTTCGAGTTCTCCTTCTCCTCCCACCAGTGGCCGATGAGGAGGTAGGAGGAGATCCCCATCAACTCCCACCCCACCAGGAGCTGGAAGAGGTTGTTCGCAACCACCACGTCCAGCATCGCGCCCGTGAACAGGGAGAGGACGGCGTAGAACCAGGTGAAGCGCGCGTCGCCGTGCATGTAGCCCAGCGAGTAGACCTGGACGCACAGCGAGACCAAGGTGACCACGACCAGCATGACGGCGGTGAGGCCGTCGACCAGCTGGCCGAGCTCGAACTCGAGCGGGCCGATCCGGAACCAGGAGACGCTCGCCTCCGACGCCTCCCCTCCCTGCACGAAGTGAAGCAGGATCCCGAGGGAGATCGCGAGGCAGAGGGCCATCGCCCCGATGCCGATCCAGGCGCCGCCGGCCGGCAGCCGCTTGCCGAAGAACGTGATTAGGAAGAACGAAACCAGCGGCAGGAGGACGACGATCCAAGCGAGCGACGTCAGTCCGGGGTCCGCGATGGCGCCGGTGACCTCCTGGGCACCTACCATCGAAGCAGGTTGACCTCGTCGACGTTGATCGTCTCGCGGTTACGGTAGATCAGGATGACGATCGCGAGGCCGATGCCGACCTCGGCAGCCGCGACCGTGATGACGAACAGGGCGAAGACCTGACCCGTCAACGCGGCGTCCTGGAGAAAGCTCCCGAAGGCCACGAGGTTCACGTTGACCGCGTTCAGCATGAGCTCGATCGACATGAGCACCAGCACGGCGTTGCGGCGCGCCAGCACCCCGTAGATACCTGCCGAGAACAGCACCGCGGAGAAGAACAGCAGGAACGGCAGCCGGATCATCCCGCGCGCTCCGTTCCGCCCCGAGCGCCCAGGTCGGCCCCCCGACCGGTCTGCTCCGCCCATTCGTCCTTTCGCGCGATCACGACGGCGCCGACCAGGGCGGCCAGCAGGAGAACGGAGACCACCTCGAAGGGCAGGACGAAGTCGCGGAAGATCGACACGCCCACGTCGACCGTGCGGGTCGCCTGCGGGTTCAACTCCGAGGATGCGCCGAACGCGTCCTGGAACAGGTAGACGAGCCCTCCCAGGATGCCGACGGCGACGAGCAGGGCCATCCCCCGCTGCTGGTTGTCGAGGGTCTCGCGGCCTATTGGCGCCTTCGTAAGCATCAGGCTGAAGAGGAGGAGGACGACGATGGCTCCCACGTAGATGAGGACCTGGACCCACGCGAGGAACTCCGCGGCAAGGATCAGGTAGACGGCGGCCACCGACGCAAGGGCTACGACCAGGTACAGGGCCGCGTGCACCACGTTCTTGCTCGTCACCAGCCGGATCGCCCCCAGGCTGCCGGCGCCGGCGATGATCACGAAGGCGATCTCCTGGGAGCTCATCCCTCAGCCTTCTTCCGGGCGGCCCTGATGGCGGCCGCCTTGGCCCGGCCTTCCGCCACGCGACGGTCCGTTCCCTTGCCGAGCTCCTCTTGCAGGACCCGGTCGAACGACTCCTGGTCGGGTTCCACCTCGTGTCGCTCGCCGGCCGGCCTGGCCGGTGCGGTCT
>JACDEY010000091.1 GCA_013816105.1 Actinomycetota bacterium | reverse complement strand
CTGCCACCCCACAGATCGCCTACACGGCCAGCAAGGGCGGCGTCCTTGCCCTCACCCGGGAGGTGGCGGTGGAGTTCGCGCGAAAGGGCATCCGGGCGAACGCGCTCTGCCCCGGACCCATCGAGACGCCGCTCCTCGCGGAGCTCATGTCCGACCCGGCGCGACGGGAGCGACGGCTGGTCCACATACCAGTGGGACGGCTGGGCCGGGCGGAGGAGATCGCGAATGCCGCGCTCTTCCTCGCTTCGGACGAGTCGTCGTTCATCACGGGGGCCACGTTCGTGGTGGACGGAGGGATCACCGCCGCGTACGTGACTCCGGAATAGCCCCGCCCTTCCGGACACCCGCCGCCACGTTGTGATCCTTCGGACATTCCACTCCTTTGGTGTTTGACAGCGGCGACCCGCGGGCGCTAAATCCCCCGAAGAGAGCCTGAGTTCGGTTCGGGAGGAGGATGCCATGGCCGAGCGACGCCAGCGGGGCTTCGTCACGTATCGGGAGGCGAGCGAAGGCTACTTCGACAAGCGGGGGCTGCGACGACACGCGGGCGCGTGGTCCCTTTGGGCGCTGGGCGTGGCCGCGGTCATCTCGGGCGACTTCTCCGGCTGGAACTTCGGCCTCGGCGCCGGCGGATTCGGCGGCCTTCTGATCGCCACGTTGTTCATCACCGTGATGTACGTCGGCTTGTGCTACAGCATCGCCGAGATGTCGCCGGCGATGCCTCACACCGGCGGTGCCTATTCGTTCGGCCGATCGGCCATGGGCCCATGGGGCGGCTTCATCACCGGGCTCGCGGAGAACATCGAGTACGTCGTCACGCCCGCCGTCGTGGTCTTCTTCGTCGGCGCGTACGCGCAGTCGGTCGTGGAGAGCCTGCTCGGTTGGACGATCCCCCAGCCCTGGTTCTGGCTCTTCTTCTACATCGTGTTCGTGGGGCTGAACATCGTCGGCATCGAGGCCACGCTTCGCTTCTCGGTGGTCATCTGCTTCCTCTCGCTCGGCGTCCTCGCCATCTTCTTCATCGCCGCCATACCGCACTTCGACTCGAGCCTTCTAACGAACATCGCGCCGGAGGAGGGGAACTCGAGCTTCCTGCCCTTTGGCATATCGGGAATCTTCAAGGCGCTGCCGTTCGCCATCTGGTTCTACCTGGCGATCGAGGAGCTGCCCCTCGCGGCCGAGGAGTCCCACGACCCGAAGCGGGACATCCCGAGAGCCACGCTTCTCGGCCTCTTCACACTGGTGATCGCGGCGTTCCTGGTCCTGTTCCTGAACACGGGCGTGGAGCCCGGGGCGAACGGGCTGGCCGCGTCCGGCGAGCCCCTGCTGGACGGGTTCCGAACGATCCTCGGAAGCGACACCGCTGCAGCGTTGCTGGGCCTGTTCGCCCTCACCGGCCTCATCGCCAGCTTCCACACGATCATCTTCGCCTACGGGCGGAACATCTTCTCCCTGTCGCGCGCGGGCTACTTCCCCCACTGGATGTCAGTGACACACGGGACGCGAAAGACCCCGCACGTGGCGCTGCTGCTCGGCGCCGTCGTGGGCTATGCGCTGTGCTGGATCCTGTACAAGAACGCCGCGGGAACCGGCGTGGGGGACGCCCTGCTGACGATGGCCGTGTTCGGCGCGGTGATCTCCTACTTCATGCAGATGCTCTCGTTCGTCCTGCTGCGCAGGAACCTTCCCGGCATCGAGCGACCGTACCGGAGCCCCATCGGCAACGTCGGGGCGGTCGTGGCGGGTGCGATCGCCCTCGTGTCCCTGGTCTCGCTCTACCTGGACAAGGCCTACCGCCCCGGCGTCATCGGCGTGGCCATCTGGTTCGTGCTCGGCATCCTGTACTTCGCTATCGCCGGCCGCCACCGCCTGGTGCTGTCGCCCGAGGAGGAGTTCGCGGTGACCAGGGGTGAGCACGGCCACCCCGAACGCGAGGGGTACGGGAAGACCGAGCTCGAGGGAACCGTCGGCTAGCCGGCGCAAGGCGAGCATGGACCGGGGACGGCTGGACGCCAAGACCGTCACTGACCTCGTCGGCAAGGGCGACCTGGACACCGTCCTCATGGTCTTCCCCGACCTGCAGGGCCGCTTCATGGGCAAGCGGGTGACGGGCGACTTCTTCCTGAACGACGTCCTGGACGGCGAGGGGGCCGTCCACGCCTGCAACTACCTGCTGGCGGTGGACATGGAGATGGAACCCGTCCCCGGCTACGCCTACGCGAACTGGGACACGGGATACGGCGACCTCAAGGCGGTGCCGGACCTGTCCACGCTCCGCCTCGTGCCCTGGCTCGAGAAGACGGCGCTCGTGATCTGCGACGTGTTGGACGAGGAGACGGGAGAGCCGATCCCGGTGTCCCCCCGGCAGATACTGAAGGACCAGCTACGGCGGGCGGGCGAGGCCGGACTCACCGTCAAGACGGGATCCGAGCTGGAGTTCTATCTGTTCAAGGACTCTTTCGACGAGGCGGCGGCCAAGCGGTACCAGGACCTCGTCCCGCACTCGAACTACATCATGGACTACCACATCCTGCAGACCACGAAGGACGAGTACATGATCCGCCGCATCCGCAACGCCATGGACGCCGCAGGGGTGCCCGTGGAGTTCTCCAAGGGCGAGTTCGGCAGGGGCCAGCAGGAGATCAACCTCCGCTACGCCGAAGCACTGGAGATGGCGGACCGCCATTCCATCTACAAGAACGGAGTCAAGGAGATCGCGGCGCTGGCCGGCCGCGCCGTCACGTTCATGGCGAAGTGGTCCATGGCGGAGGCGGGATCCTCGTTCCACCTGCACTCAAGCCTCTGGGGCGAGGACGGGTCGCGGTCCCTGATGTGGGACGACGACGCGCCCCACCATCTGTCCGACACGTTCCGGTTCTATCTCGGCGGCCTCATGGCTACCGCGCGCGAGATGGCCTGGATGTTCGCGCCGTCCGTGAACTCCTACAAGCGTTACCAGTTGGGGTCCTGGGCACCGACCGCCATCGTGTGGGGCCACGACAACCGCACGTGCGGCTTCCGGCTGGTCGGAGAGCACGCCTCCTACCGAGTGGAGTGCCGGATCCCCGGGGCGGACGCGAACCCCTACCTGGCCTTCGCGGCGACGATCGCCGGCGGCCTGCAGGGCATCGAGCAGAAGATCGAACCGCCGGAGATGTTCCACGGCAACGCGTACGAGGCGAAGGACGTCCCCCGGGTCCCGACCTCCCTGCACGAGGCGATCGAGGCCTTCGAGAAGAGCGAGGTCGCCCGGGCGGCCTTCGGCGACTTCGTCTTCGAGCATCTTCTGAACACGGCCCGCCAGGAGCAGGTGATCTTCGACAACAACGCCGTCACCGATTGGGAGCTCGCGAGGTACTTCGAGCGCATCTGAAATCGGGCCGAGCGAGCTGATGAGCCGGCGTGTTGCACCTTTTGTCGGATCTCTGGCAGAGGTGTCCCGTTTGAGGTAGGCAGGTACGACGAGCGAGTTCGCCAGAAGGAGCACCGCAACCCTCTGCCCGGCCCCGTGGGCCGGTCTGCGCCAGTAGGCGATGCCGCGATGCGGCGGGAAGAGGGGAATGGATGCGGATCTTGAAGCTCTCGACTATCTTTGCAGCGACCATGGTGTTTCTCGTCGCCGTGCCCGGTCAGTCCGGGGCGGAGCCGTCCGAACCGAACGCCCCCGTGGCCAACGACTCGGACTTCCCGAACATCACCTACAAGCGCTTCTACCTGTCGGCGGAACAGCCGGAGTACCCGATCAAGCTGGATGTCTACAAGCCGGATGGGACTCCACCGCCCGGCGGCTTCCCGGGAGTCATCGTCATCCACGGCGGTGCGTGGAAGGACGGCGACAAGCTCAGCGACAACGCGGCGTTCGTCGCCGAATACCTTGAGACCCAGGGACTGGTCGCCTTCTCCATCAACTATCGCCTGACCTGCGAGCCTCCCCCAGCGCCGCGCAGCGCATAGAGCCCGACACCATGTACGCGGACAAGTTCGCGCGGCACCGCACACGCGGGCGCCTACAAGAACACGATGATAACGCTGTCAGGCTGTGTGCCTGCGGACTGCGACGAACTCGCGACGAACGATCCATGGGTCTACACATACGATGGCAAGAGGGTAAACGAGGCTTCGGCCGACTTCCTCCTTGGCCACCTCTAGGAGCGGAGGGACGATGCGTGGAATCACCGGCATGCGAATCTTCACAGCCCTCAGCGTGGGAGCGTTGGTGGGCTCACCCGCTTCGCCCGCAGTGGCCCAAGCTGGGCCGGGTCCTACCTGCCTAGGCAGACCAGCAACGATCGTGGGCACGGAGGATGCCGAGGTCCTGGACGGGACTTCCGGGGAGGATGTCATTACGGCGCTCCGCGGCGGCGACGGCATTCTCGGACACGAGGAGGTAGACCTGCTCTGTGGTGACGCCGGAGGTGACTCCATCTTTGGGGGTGACGGCGACGACTTGATCTCTGGAGGGCCAGGCCGAGACTTCCTGACCGGTGAACTCGGTGCCGACACGATCTGGGGAGGCGAGCGCGCCGACACCATCATCGGGGATGACGGAGAGGATTCCCTCGCCGGAAATGCTGGTGCGGATGATCTGAGCGGTGGAGGGGGGAACGACCGGCTCCTCGGTGGTCCCGGGAACGATGAGCTGGAGGGGGGCTCGAGGGACGACATCCTCGATGCGGTCGATGGCATCTCTGGTAACGACTTCGTCAATGGCGGGCCCGGCATCGATCATTGCAAGGCCGATCCAGGCGATACCGTCGTGAACTGCGAAGGGTAGCCCATGGCCCTCGGGACGCCTCTGAGACGGACCGCGGACAACCTGCGTTCGATGATGGGTGGGAGGGCGCTCACTGTTCTCAGCGTGACGGTCCTGATGGGCTCCCTGGCCCCGCCCGCAGGGGCGCAGGCTCCGCTGGACGCTACCTGCTTCGGAATGCCTCCGACGATCGTAGGTACGAGCGAACCGGACATTCTCCAGGGAACCCCTGGCACCGACGTCATCTCGGGTCTGGGAGGGGCCGACAGTATCTTCGGGTCTTCGGGCGTGAACGCGCGGGACTTCCTCTGCGGCGACCATGGGGACGAAATCATCTTCGGCGCGGATGGCCCGGACCTCGTCGCGGGCGGGGCCGGTGACGATTTTCTGTCCGGGGACAACGGTAACGATACCATCTACGGAGGCCCAGGCCGTGACACTCTCGGGGGCGAGGACGGCCGAGACATCCTGCTCGGCAACGCCGGCAACGACGAGCTGGAGGGCGACGGAGCCGACGATCGGCTGGTCGGCGGCGACGGGGGTGACGATCTGTTCGGTGAGCCCGGTGAGGACACGCTGGTGGGCGGCCCGGGTCCGGACTCCCTGGACGGTGGTTCAGGCGACGATGTTCTGGATGCAACCGACGGGGTCTCCGGAAACGACTTCGTGGACGGTGGCACCGGAGTGGACCAGTGCATGGCCGATCCCGGCGACACCGTCGTG
>JACDEY010000090.1 GCA_013816105.1 Actinomycetota bacterium | reverse complement strand
ACGCCATCCCGGCCGGGGTCTACACATTCAAGTGCCTGGTGCACCCCAGGGAGATGGTCGGCCAATTCGTCGCGGAGTAAGCGCAGCACATGCGATTCGCTTCGGGCGCGGGGGCCCCTGCCCGCCATTTACCGGCGTACTTTCGGTTCCGTCATGATACCTTATTCGGTATCATCATTTCTGTGAACGCCGCCCTTCTCCTTCGCCAGGCTCGCCGGCGGGCCGATCTCACCCAGCGAGAGCTGGCGGCCCGCCTCGGCATCCCCCAGTCCTCGGTGGCGAAGATCGAGGGAGGAACGGCGATCCCCAGAGTCGACACGCTCGACCGGCTCCTCGAGGCGTGCGGCGAGACCCTTGAGGCCGTCCCCCGGCCCGGCAGGGGGCTGGACCGCGCCGCGTATCGAGAGCTGCTCGACCTCCGACCTCGAGCCCGGCTCCAGCGCGCCGCCGAAGAGGCGGAGAGCCTCGAGCGGCTTCTGGCCGCGCGCAAGAGGTGATCCCCGGTCGCTTCGACTTCCTTCGGTCGCTCCGAACCCTGGTCGAGCAAGAGGTCCGCTTCGTCGTCATCGGAGGGTTGGCCGGGCGGCTGCACGGTTCGACGACGGTGACGAACGACCTGGACATCTGTTACGCGCGAGACGAACACAACCTCGATCGCCTCGCGAGAGCGCTGCGCGATCTGAACGCCCGTCTCCGGGGCGTTGAAGATGCCGTCCCGTTCGTCCTGGATGCACACACCCTGAAGGCGGGGGACCATTTCACGTTCGTCACGGACGCGGGAAGCCTCGATTGTCTCGGAACCCCGGCTGGGGTAATGGGGTTCGAGCAGCTCGATCGCAACGCCACCGTCATGGAGCTGAACGGATGGTCCGTCCGGGTCGCCGCGGTCGACGACCTCATTCGGATGAAGCGGGCCGCGGGGCGCCCCAAGGACCTCATCGAGGTCGAGATCCTGGGGGCCCTCCGGGACGAGATCGAGTCGCAGCGGCCTAGGAGACGGTGATCTTAGTCGCCTTCGAGAAGTCGCTCGCGCCGCCGGTCCCCTTCTGGAGACGGGATCGGAACTGGTAGACGCCCGTGCCGCTGTCCGGCTGGAACTGGGCGCTGACCATGGTTCCGGTCTTGTCGATCATCCAGTCCACAAACTGTGTGGAGCCGGGCCGCTTGATCTGGATGTCGGCGTTGAACCCTGTAGGGATGCTTCCCTTCGCCCAGATGATGCTGAAGTTGGTCCCCACCCCGCCGCTCTTCGGGTTGGCCTTCATGTTGACCTGAACGGTCCCCTGCATGCTCGGGTGAATGTCGCAGAAGTACGGGTACTTCGCCGCCGTGCTGAACGCCAGCGAGAACGTATCGGTGTCGTTCAGCGTCGGAGAGCACCATAGAGCAACCCCCACCGTGCCTGTGCCAGGGCAGCCGTCGCTCGTCGTGGTATGGGGAGCGTTCCCGTTGTTCGTCCACAGGACCATGTCGCCTTGCTTCGGCTTCACCGTTGTCGGGTTGAAAGCGAAGTCGACTATCGACACGTTCACCGTGGCCGCGAGGGCCGGTCCCTGGAAGGCCAGGGCAAGCACAAGGGCCAGTCCGAATGGAGCAACGATCCTTCGTACGGCACGCAGCATGAGGGAAAACTCCTTTCTCGATCCGAGGGCGGATCCCAGCGGATGTACGGCCGAGAGCATGGCAGGGTTTGTGGGGTTCCGTCAGTTCCTCGAGAAGGGAGCTCGACCCGGTTCTCCGCGGCTGCTCGCGGCGCCTGTACGCTTCGGTGCGTGGCACACCACGTCACCCTCGTCCCCGGAGACGGGATCGGCCCAGAGGTCGCAGAGGCGGCTCAGAGGGTTGTCGAGGCGGCGGGCGTGGAGGTCGAGTGGGACGTCCAGGAGGCGGGGGCCGCCGTCCTCGAGAGGGAGGGCTCGCCGCTTCCCGATAGGGTCCTGCGCTCGATCGAGCGAACCCGCACCGCGCTCAAGGGTCCGGTCACCACGCCGGTCGGATCGGGCTTCCGAAGCGTCAACGTGACCCTTCGCCAGGAGCTGGACCTGTTCGCCGCCGTCCGCCCGGCGCTGTCGCTACCCGGCGTGGCCACCAGGCACGGCGCCGTCGATCTGGTCGTGATCCGGGAGAACACGGAGGATCTGTACGCCGGGGTCGAGTTCGAACGAGGGAGTCCCGCCCTCGAGCGGCTCCGGGTTGAGCTGCGAGCGCTCGCCGGCTTCGAGATCGCGCAGGACGCCGGTGTGACGGTGAAACCCATCAGCGTTACCGGAACTCACCGGATCGTCCGCTTCGCCTTCGACTTCGCCCGGCGCAACGATAGGCGCACGGTGACCGTGGGCCACAAGGCCAACATCATGAAGTTCTCCGACGGCATCTTCCTGTTCACCGCGGCCATGGACGCGTTCGGCTATCCGGACATCGAGTTCCGGGAGTTGCAGGTGGACGAGATGGCCATGCACCTGGCGCTGGAGCCCGAGACCCTCGACGTGCTGCTCCTGCCCAATCTGTATGGCGACATCATCAGCGACCTGTGCGCCGGGCTCGTGGGTGGGCTCGGCCTCGTCCCGGGTGCGAACCTTGGTTGGGAATTCGCGGTCTTCGAGCCCGTCCACGGCAGCGCCCCGGACATCGCGGGGAAGGGCTACGCGAATCCGACGGCCATGATCCTGTCCGCTGCGATGATGCTCACCCACCTGCGGGAGACGGCGGCGGCCCAGGCGGTCCGCCGCGCGGTCGACGCGGTGCTTGCCGAAGGTTCCGTCAGAACTCGAGACATCGGGGGATCATCCTCGACCTCCGAGATGTCCGATGCCGTCTCCAGGGCGGCTCGCGCGCTCCTGGAAGGCCGCGGCGTCACCCCGTGACCCGGATGACGCCCTCCATGCCGGGGTGGATCTTGCAGAAGTAGGCAAACTCTCCCGGCACGTCGAACCCTGCTGAGAAAGTCCCGCCCCCATCCAAGATGTCGGAGTCGAAGGATCCGTCGCGAGCCGTCACCGTGTGCGAAGTCGCGTCCCGGTTCACCCACGTGATCTCGGTCTGCGCCGGAACGTCCAGCGTCGGCGGTCGGAACACGAAGCCCTGAATCACCACCTGATCGGAGGGTGCAACCTCGGGAGCCACGAGTGGGGCGTCCGAGCGGACCTCCAGCAGAGTGCGCATTCCTCGCTCGTCGTGGTCGGCCACGAAACACTCGAGCTCGTACAGGCCCGGGGGAAGATCGGCCGCGATTCGGACCGACTCGCCCGGTCCGAAGGTGTTCGACTCGATCTCGAACTCGTCTTCTCCACTCCCCGATCCGCTGTTCGAGCCGCCTCCTCCCTCGTCCTCCGACTTGATCTCGAACCCGTGGACGAGCGTGCCGCCGTTGTTCACCACGAACGTCACGTGACCGGGACGGATCGCATCCGCCTCGGGGGTCACCGCCCACTCCCCGAACCCGACCTCGAGCCCGCCCTTTCGGGGGTCGAGGTCGCTGGGCGGGAGGAGCGGGGGAGGGCGGGGAGGGCGGCGAGAGTGAAGCTGGCCCCGGGCTCGCGGACGACGCCGGCAAGGCATTCGGGCCGGGGAACGAAGCGTCGTCGGAGCCTGCGCCTCCGCAGGCAGCGCCAGCCAGGAGCGCGACGAGGCCAACCGTCCGGAGCTTGCTCACCGTCCGAGCGTAGACAGTGGGAACCTCATCGTCGGTTAGTCGCAGGTAAAGAAGGGCTAGGGCCCGGGCGCGTGGCCCTCGATCCCGTACTGCTGCGTCTTCGGACGCTCGATAAGGAGCGCGACGGCCGGTTCGCGGGCCACCGGGCGGTGCCTCACACCGGCCGGGACCACGAAGAGCCGGTGCTGGTCGAGGGTGACCGGAGCCTCCCCTTCGAGCTCGATCACAAACCGGCCCGACAGGCAGAGGAAGAGCTCGTCCTCGCCGTGCTCGTGCCATGGGAACTCCCCCTCGATCCTGGCCATGCGCACGACGGCCTCATTCGCATGGCACACGTCCACCGGCTTCCAGGGCTGGGTCAGGGAGGCGGCCAGGGCATCGAGGTCGATCGGCTCGGGCATCACACCTGCGCCAGGTCGCTGCACTTCGATCGGATCCCCTCGGCGGCCGCTCGGAGGGCGGCCAGCTCATCGGCGTTGAGGTCTAGCTCGACGATCTCCCGCACCCCCGCGCGCCCGAGACGAGCCGGAACGCCGACGTAGACGTCCTCGATGCCGTACTGACCCGTGCACCACGCGCAGACCGGCAGCACCTCCCCGGTGTCCCCTGCGATCGCGTTCACCATCTGGGCGATGGCGGCCGACGGCGCGTAGTAGGCGCTTCCCTTCTTCAACAATCCGACGATCTCGGCTCCCCCTTCGCGGGTGCGCTCATACAGGCGCTCGAGCGTGCCCTCGTCGGCGAGCTCGGTGAGCGGTCGGCCGCCGACGGTGGCCTGTCGGGGGAGCGGCACCATCGACTCGCCGTGCGAACCGAGCGTCATGGCATCGACCTTCGTGGGCGAGACCCGGAGCTCCTCTGCGACGAAGTAGCGCAGGCGCGCGGAGTCCAGCACCCCGGCCATCCCCATGACGCGCTCCTTGGGAAAGCCGGAGGTATCCGCGGCCAGGAAGGTCATCTCGTCGAGCGGATTGGTGACGACGATCAGGATCGAGCTCGGGGAGTGCTCGGCCACGCGGCGGACGACGTCGCGCATGATCCCCGCGTTCTTCCCCAGCAGGTCCATCCGGCTCATGCCGGGCTGCCGCGGAAGCCCCGCGGTGATCACGACGATGTCGGAGTCGGCCGTATCGGCGTATTCGTTCGTCCCACGGACGTTCGGCTCGAAGCCCTCGACGGGCGCCGACTCCCGCATGTCGAGCGCGAGCCCCTGCGGCAGCCCTTCGACTATGTCGATCATCACGACGTCGTCAGCGAGGCCCTTCTGGACCACCCGCATGGCCGCCGTCGCCCCGACGAACCCGCTTCCCACAACCGTCACACGCATCTGGAGACCTCCCCGGTCGCTGTTCGCGGGGGCCATCCTACGGAGTGTCGAGGAGCGACACGGACCCTGGCCGACGGCCAGATCGTGGCTCTGCGGGCTATCCTCTTGGGTCCCATGCCGCCGTCGGAGTTCATCGGCCTGGACAACTTCCGGGAGCTCGCAGGCGACAACATCTTTCTCACCTCGGTTCGGAACTCCCTGCTGTACATCGCCTTCGCGGTCCCCCTCCGACTGCTTGGAGCCGTCTCCCTCGCCCTGCTGCTGCACAGGCGGTTCCGGGGCGTGTCGGCGTACAGGACCTCCGCCTATCTGCCGACGGTCGTGCCCGACGTCGCCTACGCGCTGCTGTGGCTGTGGATCTTCAATCCGCTCTTCGGGCCCATGAACCTGTTCCTGGAAGCGGTCGGAATCGGAGGACCGGCCTGGCTGACGAGCCCCACGGCCGCCCGATCGGCCATCGTGATCATGGGGCTGTTCACCATCGGCGAGGGCTTCATCGTTGCAATGGCAACGCGCCAGGACATCCCGGGAGAGCTGTACGAG